>NZ_JBBBBL010000009.1:254122-277544 GCF_037120585.1 Bacillus sp. CCNWLW194
ATCAGGACAAGCAAGTACAATCGGAAAGTGTAGTCATAGTTCCCACAGATTCACACAGCTTAGATGTGTGGGATGAAATTTCTTTAAAGGAAATACAAACTGGTGAACATACAAATTTATTTGCGGAACAAAGCAATTATCAAAATATTACTTTGTTACAAGTAAGCGATATCCGTTTATATTTGGACAAGCAACTACAATTTAGTTCCGTCGATGAGCAAATTTATCATGAAGCACTTGTACATCCAATTATGTCAAAAGTAATTGATCCAAAACGTGTTCTCATATTAGGTGGTGGCGATGGTCTTGCTTTACGAGAAGTTTTGAAATATGAAACTGTACTACATGTGGATCTTGTTGACTTAGATGGATCGATGATTGATATGGCTCGTAATGTTCCTGAATTAGTTTCTTTAAACAAAAGCGCATTTTTTGATAATCGTGTAAATACACACGTATGTGATGCAAAAGAGTTTCTCAGTACTCCTTCCTCTTTATACGATGTAATCATTATTGATTTTCCAGACCCAGCGACAGAGTTGTTAAGTACTTTATATACAAGCGAACTTTTTGCTCGTATAGCTACATTCTTAACAGAAGACGGCGCGTTCGTCTGCCAATCTAATTCACCTGCTGATGCGCCTCTAGTATATTGGAGTATCGGTAACACAATTGAACATGCTGGATTAACTGTGAAAAGTTATCATACAATCGTTCCTTCTTTCGGAACTGACTGGGGATTTCATATTGCCGCTAATTCTGCTTATGTACTCGATCAAATTGAGCAATTATACGTAATGCCATCTCCTCGAACATTACCTTCTCTTCTTTCTCCTTTATTTCAATTTAAAGAAGAACATTTAGAACAACGTAATCTCGCTCTTTTAAACTCAGAATCGAATCTGATCCTACATGAATGTTACAAACAGGAAATGGAGTTTTAACGATATTATGGTAAGGAGTGCTATTTTATGGAATATTCTACTTTCGGTAAGCATATAATAGTAGATTTGTGGGGAGTGGATTCTCCCCTATTAGATGATATTTACTTTTTAGAACATCATTTAGTTACCGCTGCAGATCAATCTGGTGCGCACGTTTTAAACGTAAGTAAAAAAAAATTCCAGCCTTATGGCGTTACTGTATTAATTTTGCTATCAGAAAGCCACCTTTCTATTCACACTTATCCTGAAAAAAACTTTGCCGCCATTGATTGTTATACGTGCGGTACAACCGTTGAACCGCAAATAGCAATTGATTATATCGTAAGTATATTAAAACCAAATGAGATGCATATAAAAAAACTAATTCGTGGTATAGGAGAGATTGTAAATACCGATTAAATATCACTCTTACTCATTTGTAAAAAGGAGGGTTGTAAATACCATCAGTGGGACGAACCCTCCACTGATGGTACAGACGTATACATAAAAAAACCTTGCATACGCAAGGTTCATTCAGTCGCTAACATCTTCCTATATAATTCTACAAATTCACTCGCTAATTCCTTCACCGTAATCGCGTTCATTAAATGATCTTGCGCGTGCACCATTAGAAGAGTAACTTCGGTCTTTTCACCACCAGCTTCTTTCTGTATGAGCTCCGTTTGTACACGGTGCGCCTCTTTTAATTCCTCTAACGCTTCTTGTAATTTTGCTTCTGCTTCTGTAAACTCTCCACGCTTTGCACAATCAATTGCTTCCATTGAACAACTTCTCGCATTTCCCCCATGCAAAATTAAATGAAAAGCTTTCGTCTCTATCGTATCCATTTTAGTTCTTTACTCCCCCTTTTCTTCCGCTACCTTTTGTTTATCCCATATTTTTAAGAACGGTAAATAAATGAAGAATGCAAGCGCAAAGTTAACAAGTTGTAAAACAACGCCTGAAATTTTCCCGCCCGATCCTAAATATCCACTAAATAGAATTGGTGTCGTCCAAGGTACAGCAGCTCCACTCGGCCGAGCTACCCATCCCCATTCCATTGCAAAGTAAGAAACAATTGTTAACACAACTGGAACCAATATAAATGGAATTAATAAAATTGGGTTCATTACAATCGGCATACCAAAAGTTACCATCTCATTAATATTAAATATGCCAGGCGCAATTGACAATCTCCCTAAACTTTTTAATTGCTGACTTCGCGCAAATAGTAACATTCCTACAACTAAAGCGAGTGTTGCACCGGAACCGCCCATATAAATCCATAAATCAAAAAACTGTGCGGTAATCGTATTTGGTACATCTTGCCCTGCTTGAAAAGCAACTCGATTTTGATCCATTAACGACAACCAAACGGGGCTCATTACACCACCAACAATAGTAGCACCATGAATTCCACACGACCAAAGAACATGAACGAGAATAACTGCTATTATTGCGCCCCAAAGACTAGCACCAAGTACACTAAGTGGTTCCTGTAAAATTTGCCCTACAATATTATGGATACTGCCAAAAGAAGTATTTTCTATAATTAAGCGTAAAATCCAAATAACCGTTACAACAATAAATCCTGGAACAAGTGCCGCAAATGAACGCGTCACAGCTGGTGGAACTGTCTCTGGCATCTTTATAATTATCTTTTTTTGTACAATAAACCGATAAAGTTCAGTAGATATAAGTGCAATAATCATTGCTACAAACAACCCTTGGCTTCCCATTAATGCTGCTGGGATAGCACCTTCTACAAGTACACTCTCTTTTGTACTTGGTATAATATATGCGACTTGAAATGGCGTCGCAAGTAAAAACGTCACAAGCGACAATGCCCCAGATGCTAAAGCATCCACTTTATAATACTCCCCAAGCCTGTAAGCGATTCCAAAAACAGCTATTAAAGCCATTATATTAAAAGTTGCACTAACTGGATACCCCAAAGCCCTCTGCCAATTCTCCCCAAACAAACTTGCCATAAAATCATTGTATCCTGGTATTGGTAAAGCACTAATAATAAGAAAAAATGATCCAATAATTAAGAAAGGCATCGTCAAAATAATTCCATCACGAATCGCTTGCAAATGCCTCTGCTCTGCAACCTTCCCTGCTATCGGCATCACATACTTTTCTAAAAACCGTATCATCTATCCCACTCTCCTCATGGTTTCATTGACAAAGCTGCTTGTAAGATAGCTTCTCCATTACAAAGCCCGTAATGGACAGATTGAATGACATCAACGGGTATCCCTTTCTCCTTACATAATTCTTTCATTTTCGGTAATAAATAACGTACTTGCGGTCCAAGTAGCAGTACATCCGCTTCATCAATGTGGCTATTTACTTCAGAACCTGATACTGCCCAAATCTTCACCTCTATCCCTCTTGCCTCTGCTGCTTTCTCCATTTTTGTAACAATCAAACTGGAAGACATTCCCGCTGCACAGCAAAGCAAAATATTCATCTCGCTTCCCTCCCCCTTGTTCTTAACCTAAGTTATAGTGCACCCCTTGCCACCACTAGGTTACAAATATATATGTCTAGATTTCCTGCTGTATGCCGAGCTTAAAAACAAAAATTTCTCGGTTTTCACGCTATTCCATCTATCAGTATTCTTCTAGTAAAGAAGGCTCTAACTCGATATAATGATTCAGTATGATTTTTTATAATTGATAGGAGGATATATTTATGAAGGCATATCGCTTTCCACTTATTTTATTATCTTCTATCCTAATTGGTGGTTTCATTGGTTATTTCATGGGTGCCGATGCAGTTGCTTTAAAGCCGCTTGGTGACATTTTCTTAAACTTAATGTTTACGATTGTTGTACCGTTAGTGTTCTTTAGCATCGCATCATCTATTGCTAATATGGATGGATTAAAACGTTTCGGTAAAATTATGTCTAGTATGGCTGGGACTTTCTTATTTACAAGTATTTTAGCTGCTATTTTTATGATTATTGTCGTGAAAGTATTCCCGCCAGCACAAGGTGTTGTATTAGAACTAACACAACCTGACAAGGCTGACAAAGCTGTTAGTGTTGCTGATCAAATTGTTGGTATTCTAACAGTATCTGACTTCTCAAAGTTACTATCTCGTGAAAATATGTTAGCACTTATTTTCTTCTCTATCTTAATGGGAATTGCAACTTCAGCAGTTGGTGAAAAAGGAAAACCATTCGCTACATTCCTACAAGCTGGTGCAGAAATTTCAATGAAAGTTGTATCTTTCATTATGTACTACGCTCCAATCGGACTTGCTGCTTACTTCGCAGCATTAGTTGGTGAATTCGGACCACAACTTCTTGGAACTTATTTCCGAGCAGCAATGGTATACTATCCAGCATCTCTAATTTACTTCTTTGTATTCTTCACGTTCTATGCATACCTTGCAGGTCGCAAACAAGGTGTTCAAATCTTTTGGAAGAACATGGTCTCTCCTACAGTTACATCACTTGCAACTTGTAGTAGTGCTGCTAGTATTCCAGCGAACTTAGAAGCAACGAAGAAAATGGGTATCTCTTCTGACGTTCGTGAAACAGTTGTCCTTCTTGGATCTACACTTCATAAAGACGGCTCTGTTTTAGGTGGCGTATTAAAAATTGCTTTCTTATTCGGTATTTTCAACATGGAATTCGAAGGACCAAAAACATTGGCAATCGCACTTGTTGTTTCTCTATTAGTAGGAACAGTAATGGGCGCTATTCCAGGCGGCGGTATGATTGGTGAAATGTTAATCGTTTCTCTATACGGCTTCCCGCCAGAAGCATTACCAATTATCGCAGCAATTAGTACAATCATTGATCCTCCTGCAACGATGTTAAACGTAACAGCAGATAACGCTTGTGCCGTAATGACAGCTCGCCTTGTAGAAGGTAAGAACTGGATCAAAAACAAATTTGCTTAATAGATAGAAAGAGGATGCCCATTTGGAGCATCCTCTTTTTGTCGTTATTTGTTAATAAGTCGATATCCTTTGTCGACACGTCGGTATATCGAAAAAATCGTTGATATATTTGAAGTTATAATAGATATATCCTCTTGCCACAAATTTGTTAAAATCTTCACAAATATTCCACATCCATTATCCTTACTCCGTACTATAATCATGTATGGAAAAGGAGATGGACATAATGACTCAAAGCGCACCAGAATTTAAAGTTTTGCAAAGCATTGCATTCCTTGCTGTTGTTTTGCAAAGTTCCTTATTATATACAATGAATCAAGGAAATGTTTTACTTGAGCAATCCCTCATTATGGGCATGCTATTCAACCTTGCAAAATTTTCAGCACCTGCATTCATATTTATCGTCGGCTTTCATTTAATTCGACAATATACGAAGCAACTAGCCTACACAGAATATATTTATGAAAAAGCCGCACATTTACTCATTCCTTATTTCTTCTGGTCTATTCTTTACTTATTAACAACGAACGATATGATTACAATACAAAGCGGAATAAAAAGTGTATTACTCGGAACAGCCGCACCCCATCTTTGGTACGTAATTATGATGTTCCAAATTCACTTATTGTTTCCTTTACTGTGCACACTATTTTATTGGTTTCAAAAACGAACAGAAAATAAAAAAGACATATATAAATATATGACCATCTTTGCTTGTCTATACTTCCTATTAATGTGGTATTCTTCGCACTACATTTTTAATGGAGAGAAATTAACTAGCTCAACCATTTTACATTATACAGATCGTTCCTTCTTCTTCTACTCATTCTATTTCGTCATGGGAGGAATCGCTGCTGTCGCATTAAAAACGTGGCGTTTATTTGTCATGAAACATATCCCGCTTATCACAATATTATTTTTCATCTTATTTTTATTCATCAATTATGAGTTATTTAGTTTTTACGGAGCAAACTCTATTCATTTAACCGTTTCGACTTATTTAAAACCATCTATGTTTTTATATATCGTATGCGAAATTATCATACTTTACGTGCTATCTATTACAATCGTGCAGCGACGTGGTTTCTTGTATAAAGCTTTACGATTTATCGGGAATTACACGTATGGTGCTTATTTAGCTCACTTTTTCTTCCTGCAACTATGTACAAAATTTCTTTCTTTATTCACACTGCAAGAAAACACAGTATTATATAGCCTATTATTATTTACAATCACAGCCACAATCTCGATTTCAGCAATGGTCATTTGCAGTACACTACCACTTCATACGTGGATTACAGGACCTTCTCCTACAACAAATATGAAATGGGCGAAGATCGTACTTCGGAAACATCACAAAAAAGTATGCAAACCATATCTTTGATATAATAAAATTCCATACAAGAAAAGAAAGTAGGATACACCTATGATTAATCAAATTGGACAAATTATGTTATATGTAAATAATCAAGATGAAGCCGTACAATTTTG
Organism: Bacillus sp. CCNWLW194; assembly: GCF_037120585.1. Taxonomy (NCBI): domain Bacteria; kingdom Bacillati; phylum Bacillota; class Bacilli; order Caryophanales; family Bacillaceae; genus Bacillus; species Bacillus sp. CCNWLW194. The sequence continues at coordinate 260,455 of NZ_JBBBBL010000009.1, forward strand.
GACTGAGACAGTAGGATTCCAAATTATTGCGGAAGAAAATAACGGACAAGGGTTTCGCTGGATTGAAATTGCGCCAGCAAAAGAAGCAGGAACAAGCATCGTCCTTCACGATAAAGCGTTAATTGCGAAGATGCAACCTGAATTAAACTTAGGTACTCCTTCACTTATGTTCTTCGCTAATAACTTGGATCAACTGTATAAAGATCTTTCTGAGAAAGGTGTTACAGTTGGACAAGTTGTAGATTTACCTACTGGTAGAGCATTTAACTTTGCTGATCATGAAAATAATTACTTTGCGGTAATGGAACGCAAATAAAAAGAAGCTATCCGAAAAAATCGGATAGCTTCTTTCAATTTAAGAAACTTGTTCTGCATTCGTTTCTCTATGCTGTATATGACTCGTAATCCAAGCAATTCCGCCAGCAACCACGAGGTAACATAACAATATTAAAATTTGCATTTGTAATTGCGACCAATCTCCTAAAGAGATAACATCTTGTAATCCTCTAAGAGAATGAGACATTGGAAGAAACTGTCCGATTTTGCTAAGAACAGCTATATTTAATTCTCCCGGGAAGGTACCTCCACTCGTCGCTAATTGCAGGACAAGAAGCGTTACTGCTAAGAACTTTCCAACAAGACCAAAAACCGTTACTAGCATAAGAATAAATGTCATGAACGTAAAGGAAATAACAATACTTGATAAAACAAAAAGCGGCACACTTGCAACTTCTAATTTCATAACTCCTAGCACAACCACATCCACTAGTAATGCTTGAATAAGTCCAATTAAATATACCAACCCTAGTTTATTAATAAAGTGTACCGTTCCGCTTACTTTCATATTTTGTCTACGACCAAGCGGTAAAATATTCGATGCCATAATTCCGCCAACATAAAATGCAAGGGATAAGAAATATGGCGCAATACCTGAACCGTAGTTAGGTACGTCAGAAACTGTTGACTTCACTAATTGAACTGGCTCTGAGAACATCGTATTGCGTGCATCATCATTGCGAACATCCGCTATCTTCTCTGCGCCCTCTCCCAATTTCGTAGAAAGTTCTTTCGCACCATCGTCAAGTTTAACAAGTCCATTCGTTAACTTCCCAGCACCATGATTCAGCTCTGTTCCGCCACTCGCAAGGTGATTTACACCTTCTTGTAATGATGTAAATCCATTTTCCCATGTCGTAAATCCATCAGCTACATTCGAAGCACCATCTGCTATCTTTTTCGTTCCAGCAGTAGCTTCATTTAACTTAACTCCGAATGTATTCATACCTTCTTCAATCTTATGCTGACCATTCGCAAGCTTCTTCGCACCTTGTGTCAATTGTTGTTGGCCACCATTTAAAGCGTTTGTTGCTTTAGCTAATCCATTAGAAGTAGCAACGAGTTTTTGAAAAGCAGGATCTTGCTGCACTTCCGGATGACTTTTCACGTACGCTTCTAATTGTTGGTTTACACTATTAGCTGCATCATCCGCTTTTACTTGCCCTTCAGCAAGCTTCTCACTTCCATTCACCCATTCATTTGTACCAGCACTTAATTCACTAACTCCTGATTGTAATGTTTTTTCACCTTGCGCTAATAACTCCATACCACTATGAAGTGATGTCGCTCCTTTACTCAGCTCGTTTGCTCCCCCAATTAAAGCTGATTGGCTAGACGCAAGCTTGTCACTTCCTTCTTTCACTTTTGATGTCCCGTCACTTAAACGATGAATACCATCTGCAAGCTCATTTGCTCCATTTCTTGCATCTGTCGTTCCTTCGTGTAACTTCTCAGCACCATTACTTGCATCATTCAATCCTTGTGCTAAGTCTTGAAACTTTGAAAAGACACCTTCTGTATAAGATTTCGTAATACTATTTGAGATTTTTGTTTTCATATTTTCGACAGCTGTCGTTCCAATTTGCGCTGCTACAAAGTTTTTACCTGGATTTACTTTGTACTGAAGCTGCGCTGGCTCTGGTTTCTCATCCATAAGTGTACTTACCTTTTTAGAGAAATCCTCTGGAATCGTAACAACCATATAATACTTATCTTCTTTTAGCCCTTCATCAGCATTTTTTTCTGATACGAAATGAAAAGCTAATTCCTTATTCTCTTTTAAATTTTTTACAAAATCGTCTCCTGCATGAATTGTTTTATCATCCATCGCAGCACCCTTATCTAAATTTACAATCGCAACAGGTAATTTATCTAATCGTCCGTATGGATCCCAATATCCAGCTAAGAAGAATCCTGAATAAATTAAAGGAACGATTAATAAAAAAATTAAAGCGATACGTCCATGTTTATGGTGCCACATCGCTTTCCAATCTTTAAATATAAGTTTAATTCCCTTCATGAAACATACTCCTTCTCCTAATTTAACACCATTAGAATGGTTTAACAGATTTACTATACACGTCCATTTTCATACTGTATAATACATCTTTAATTATCAATTCATTCCTTTTGGTCTATAGAAAGGAGAGTCAAAATGGAACTTCTTCAACTAAAATACTTTCAGACAGTCGCACGATTAGAGCATATGACAAAAGCTGCTGAAGAATTGCATATTGCGCAACCTTCGCTCAGCAAAACAATTGCTAGATTAGAAAAGGACTTAGGCGTCCCGTTATTTGATCGCCAAGGTCGACAGATTACGTTAAACTCTTTTGGGAAAGTATTTTTAAAACGAGTAGAGCATATTTTTCATGAATTAAGTGAAGGCGAAAGAGAAATTAAAGATTTAGCTGAATTACAACAAAGCTCTATTACACTGGCAGTTTCTATTCCGAGAATATTACCAGAACTACTCGGTTCTTTTTTACTAGAACATCCTAACGTTCGATTCCAGCAATTTCTCGCATCTACTCCTTCTATGAAACGCCAACTAGATAATATAGAAATCGACTTTTGCATTTCTTCTGTGCCAATTGAAGGCGAGGAAATTATTTGGGAACCACTTATTACGGAAGAAATTTTCTTAGTCGTCCCTTCAGGTCATCGTTTATCAGGCCGCGAAAGTATCCATCTGCATGAAGTAAAAGACGAACCATTTATTAGTATGAACACTGGTTACGGTTTTCGGCACTTAACGGATGAATTTTGTAAAGAAGCTGGTTTCACGCCCCATATCGCTTTTGAAGTAGATGAACCAACCGTGATTAGTGACCTTATTAAGCAAGGTCTCGGCATCGCCTTTGTCCCAAGTTTAACTTTATTAAAAAACTCTACTTTAGCATTAAATAAGTTACGTATTATTGAACCAAATTGTAAGCGAACCATCGGCTTAAGTTGGTCGAAGAAACGCTACTTATCGAAAACTGCTCAGCAATTTCGTAAATTTGTGATTGAATACTTCTCCAATATTAGGACGTAAATTATATCAATAAATAGAAGGTGCCATTCCCATAGGATGGCACCTTCTATTTATTACTCTTCTCTAATTCCATTTCAGCTAAAAGTGGTAGTACGTTATCAAAAATATGCGTATTATTATTTTCGCCTGTTACATATCCACCGTAATATCTACTAAATACGTTGTCATTTCGGAATGTGGCCATATGATCATACAATTCCTTCGCAAACTTTGTATCACCTGTTTGTAGTACGTACAAAATCGTTAATCCGTAAGCGGCTGGCGATTCATACTTCACAGTTTGTTTTCCCGTTTCTAAATTGTAACGACCGTATAGCTTTCCATCCTCCTGGAATTTTTTCTTTATAAATGCCAAGTAAGCATCTGATGAAAGACCACCTAAACTACGATGATATGCAACATATGATTGGTCAATAAGATTCACTTCTTTATCGTACGTAAAAGTACCATCTTCTTTATACTCTTTCGGGAATGCCCAGCCATGCCTTGGGTAATCCGCTAAAAATTGAACCACGTCCTGATATTGCTGATCAGAAACTTTCCCGTACTTTTTCATATACGAGAATGCGTGCGGATTTATGTATGATGTAGTTGCAAAATTATTTTGTTTCCCTGCATCTGCATCATAATAATCAACGTAATACTTATCTTTCTTATTATAACGAATTACAGCGTCACTCAATTGATCTGCCAAGTTTTTATAACGCTCTTCCTTGTACATTTCATAAGCGCGATATAATTGTTCTATAATACGAAGATCATCTATAAGTGCATTTGTAGCTGACTGCATTTCTCCCTTTTCAGAGATTTTCCATAAAACAATTTGGTCCTTATGTACAAAGTTATTTTGAATAACCTTAACTTGTTCATCGAATAACGCTTGATCGTCTTTATCCAATGTATATTGTAGCCACAATCCTGCCGATTCTGATAAAGCTTCACGGCCCTTCGCTTCACCCGTACCTGCCTTTTTATCCCCTAAACGATAAGTAGCAAGCGTCCCATTTTCATTTACCATATGTCTTAAGATAAAATGTTCCGTACGGTTTCCTTGCAAAGCTGACCAAAATACAATTCCACCTAAAGCGATTAAGAGAATAACTCCAATCCCTATATATACACGTTTCCGCAATCTTTTCACCTCCCTAATAAGGCTAGCCTTAATTTTACCAGAACATACGTAAAATTAAAAAAGACAATCTATTAGATTGTCTCCCGTACCTCTATCCCTCACAAGCCTCTTTAGAAGGTCTATATAGCGATTCCACGAGTCGATCATACTCACGACGCGTAATCTCTTTATTATACAGCTTCAATAATAAATCTCTATGCTCTTTTGAAAATGCCATCTTTTTAATGACTTCAGGATACATAAAACATCCTCTCCATTTCACATAAACTTCTTCACCTCGAAAAACAGAACTTATGTTCGCATAAAAGATTATAAAATATTCTTTACTAAAAAACAAACAAAATATTATTAAACATTAATTTCTTTCTGTTTAGAATATTCAAACATTATATTACCATATCCACTTTTTAAATACATATATATTTTTGGTAGTTTTTTTGAATAAATCTTCCAATTCAATCAGAAAATAATGGCAAAAAGAAGAGGAGTTTACATATGGATACGGTAACATTAGCAAGAGCATTTTTTGGTTCTTCACTAGCATTCCACATTATCTTTGCAACACTTGGTGTTGGGCTTTCATTGATGATTTTTATAAGTGAAATACTCTTTCACTGGAAGAAAGATTCCGACTACGCCATTATGGCGAAAAGATGGACAAAAGCATTTGCCATCCTTCTTGGTGTAGCAATTCCAACCGGAACAATTGTTGGTGTGCAAATCTCACTTCTTTGGCCTGGTTTTGCCAAAATTGTTGGGCAGGTTATTTCTGTTCCTTTTCAAATTGAGATTTTCGCCTTCTTTTTAGAGGCTTTGTTCATGTCCATTTATGTATATGCAGCTGACAAACTACCTCCATTCATGAGATTAATCTCGCTATTCTTCGTCATGATTGGTGCCACGGCATCCGCCGTGCTTATTACATCAGCAAATACATGGATGAATACACCTGCGGGCTTTTCAATGGGACCAGATGGATCAGTTTTTAACGTTGATCCTTGGAAAGCTTTCTTTAATCCGAGTTTTGGCACAAGCGCATTTCATGTTGTTATTACTGCCTACGCAACTGGAGCTGCCGTTATTGCCTCTATCGCTGGATTTAAATTATTAAAGAAGAATTTAAGTAAACGCGAAATTGCTTATCATAAAAAAGGGCTACTGTTAGGACTCGTTGTGACATTTATTACAGGCGCTACGATGTGGCTTTCGGGACACGAATCGGCAATTGCCTTACATAAGCATTCCCCTGAAAAACTAGCATCTGCTGAAGCTTTATTTGAAACGACATCGCATGCACCGTTATCAATTGGCGGAGTTGTAGATCCTAACATACTTAAACTAAACTATGCACTAGAAATTCCGAACATGCTTAGCCTACTAGTGGGACTAGACCCTAGCACTGTCGTAAAAGGTCTAAAAGAATTTCCACAAGAAACATGGCCACCATTTTACACACATACACTATTTAACTTAATGGTCGGCACCGCTGCCTTTACCTTTGCAGTTGCAGCAATCGCCCTCTTATATTGGTACTTTGTTTACCGAAAAAAAGGAGCAGAATTACCGAAGTGGCTTCTTTGGGGAGCTGCCGCATGTGGACCGGTTATGTTGCTCGGTATTGAATTCGGGTGGATTTTCAGCTGTAGCGGTCGTCAACCGTGGACCATTTATGGTATGCAACGTACAGTTGACGCTTCTACACGCGCCGATTTCGTCGGTCCTTTATTTATTCTATTCATCATTTTATATATTGGACTCGGTATTTTAACAGTTTTTGTGCTACGGACATTCTTTAAGAAACATCCGCTTACAAATGATTTACATCACGAAGGAGGCGATTCTAGTGCATGAGGAAAGTATTGCAATCATCATCTTATGGGCTCTTATTTTCGTATACAGTATATTAGGGTCCATCGATTTTGGAGCAGGTTTTTGGGGCATGGTATACGCAAAACATCCAACGCTCGCTGCCAAGCTTGCCAATCGATACTTATCACCAACTTGGGAAGTAACAAATACGTTTCTCGTCTTTGTCGTTGTCGCATTTCTTGGCTTCTTTCCTAAAGCAGCCTTTACCCTTGCGACAGTAATGTTCGTACCCGTTATGTTAATTTTAGTACTCGTGGCAATTCGCAGTACATTTATGGTATTTGCTTATTCTCTGCCGAAGTACCAACACCTTCTTCGTATTATTTCAGGTATTACAGGGCTCTTAATTCCAGCTCTATTAATTACTGTTTTACCCGTTACAGAAGGTGCCTATATTACAATGTCTGAAGGAAAAGAAGTACTCCTGTATGGAAAACTTCTTTCTAGTCCTGTTATTTATTGTTATATGCTCTTCGGACTAACTTCGGAACTATTTCTATCATCTCTCTTTCTTGCTGATTTTGCGAGAGAACAAGGTTCAGAAGATGCATATAAAATTTATAGAAGAAACGCTATCATCCTTGGTCCTGCAACACTCGTTACGGCGATTATCGCACTCGTTGTAATGGATCCGGAAACACACTGGCTTATGCAAGGGCTAATAAAGCAATTCCCATGGTTTACAGTTTCTATCGTTTTATTCGTTATCGGGTACTCTTCTCTTTGGTGGACAAACAAGAAGTACGATACACTAGGATACCCTCGCATTGCCGTCTTAGCAGTCGTCGCTCAATATGCATTTGCAAGTTACGCTTACGGTGTCGCGCATTTACCATATATTATTTATCCTGATGTAACTGTATTTACAAGCTTTACAACGACAGAAACATTCTATGCATTGCTTATTCTATACGCAATTGGAATTGCAATTTTGTTACCAGGATTTATTTTCTTCTGGAATTTATTCTTGAAGGATCGAACTTTTTTGAAGGAAAAATAATGAAGAGTCTGTTCCAAAAGATATTTTGGGATGGACTCCTTTTGTCATGTTTTGTCGGTAAATCGATATATTTTAAAAATCGCTGATATATTTTGAGTTGCGCCGATATTTTCCAATAATCGCTGATATATTTTGAGTTGCGCCAATACATCTCCATAATCACCCATATAAATTTCATTTACTATCTTACTGCCCAACTAATTTATAGACTCCTCTCACAATAGTTATTTCACTAGTAGTGACACTTGTCCTTTAGCTTGAAAAACACATATTCACTTCATTCCATTATATGCCTAGTTCTTCTTATTTTTTGCTGAATATACTATCAATACAGACCTTGAGACAAGCTACATTGGTTTAAGGAAAAGTAGAAAGGTAGGTAAAATATGAGCATTGAAATATGGATTACTATTATTGTATTCTTCTTAACAATGATTGTTGTCTTTTGGCGACCCCGTGGTTTAAATGAGGCGTGGCCGGCAGCAATTGGTGCTGGCATTATCCTGATTACTGGACTTGTATCAAAACCAGACGTCATGGACATTATCAGTAAAATTGGCGGTGCCTCCATAACAATATTAGCGACCATCGTTATGGCGGTTATATTAGAAAGCTTCGGCTTCTTCCACTGGTCCGCAGCGAAACTTGCAAATTTAGCAAAAGGTTCTGGTCGCCGTTTATACTGGTATATTCAATTATTATGTTTTCTTATGACTCTTTTATTTAATAACGACGGTAGTATTTTAATTACAACTCCAATTTTAATTCTTCTCCTAAAAAATCTTCAATTAAAACCCCATCAACAAATCCCTTATTTATTAAGCGGTGCTTTAATCGCTACTGCATCTAGTGCACCAATTGGTGTAAGTAATATCGTAAACTTAATCGCATTAAATATCGTAAATATGACTCTTTATATGCATACTGCTATGATGTTTGTACCTGCAACATTAGGACTATTGTTTATGTCATGGCTTATGTACACAGTTTTAAAGAAAAAACTACCAGAAAGATTACCTGTTTCTTCATATGATATCGAAGAAATGTTCTTCACAAAAAACTTCCATCCATTAAAAGGAAAAAATTCTGTTGATACGAAACAAAAACGGACAAGATTTATGTTGAAAGTATTAGGCTTCGTCTTCCTTATGCGCTGTCTTCTATTCGTCGCATCCTTCTTATCTATCCCAATTGAAATTGTTGCCGTACTCGGCTCACTCGTTCTTCTCATCTGGAGATGGTACTACTTACGAACAAATCCTGTCGACATTTTGAAAAAGACACCGTGGCACATTTTAATTTTCGCCTTCTCTATGTACGTCATTATTTACGGACTTCACAACGCAGGATTAACAACAGCACTTGTAAATTGGCTCGAACCAGTTGTAAGTCAGCATCTACTCTATGCTAGCTTTGCAATGGGCGGACTTGTTTCCCTCCTCTCTAACATCTTCAATAATCACCCTGCACTTATGATTGGTACCATTACGTTAACAGAAATGGGACTAGACCCAGTCACATTAAAAACTATCTATCTCGCAAATATTATCGGTAGTGACATCGGTTCACTATTATTACCAATCGGTACGCTAGCTTCCCTCATTTGGATGTATATACTGAAACAAAACAAAATTAAAGTAAAATGGAAAGACTATTTAAGTGTATCCCTTATCGTTATTCCTCTCACAACAGTCGTCACATTATTCCTCTTATACTACTGGGTACACCTCTTCTTCGCCTTATAAACGACAGAAGCCCCTTTTGCTACCGTCTTAGCAAAGGGGGCTTCTTCTATATTTAAGTTAGGTACTACAGTGTGATCAATCAAGTAAAGAGGTGTAACGTGTTATTGGTATAAATGACTACCAGTGTCTTTAAATTCTTTCGCTTTCTCTTTCATCCCTTTTTCAATTGCTTCTGTCGTTTCTAAATCATTTTCTTTCGCGTATTCACGAATATCATGTGAGATTCTCATACTACAAAACTTCGGTCCACACATGGAACAGAAATGAGCCGTTTTCGCGCCTTCTGCTGGCAATGTTTCATCATGGTACTCCATCGCACGCTCAGGATCTAAAGATAAATTAAATTGATCGCGCCAACGGAATTCAAAACGAGCTTTTGAAAGTGCATCATCACGCTGATGAGCCGTTTTGTGCCCTTTCGCAAGATCAGCTGCATGTGCAGCGATCTTGTACGTAATAACCCCCGTGCGAACATCATCTTTATTTGGCAATCCTAAATGTTCTTTCGGCGTTACATAACAAAGCATCGCCGTTCCAAACCAGCCAATCATCGCAGCTCCAATTGCCGATGTAATATGGTCATAACCTGGTGCAATATCTGTCGTTAACGGCCCAAGTGTATAGAACGGCGCGCCCTGACAAATATCAAGCTCTTTCTCCATATTCTCTTTAATTAAATGCATCGGTACATGCCCAGGCCCTTCAATCATCACTTGCACATCATGTTTCCAAGCAATTTTCGTTAATTCACCAAGTGTTTCAAGCTCAGAGAATTGTGCCTCGTCATTTGCATCTGCAATTGAACCTGGACGTAATCCATCTCCGAGAGAGAACGAAACATCATACTGCTTCATAATTTCACAAATCTCTTCAAAATGAGTGTATAGAAAGTTTTCTTTATGATGGAATAAACACCACTGCGCCATAATTGAACCACCGCGTGAAACGATACCCGTCGTACGTTTTGCCGTAATTGGAATGTAACGAAGTAATACTCCGGCATGAATCGTAAAGTAATCCACGCCTTGCTCCGCTTGCTCAATTAACGTATCACGATACACTTCCCACGTTAAATCTTCTGCAATTCCGTTTACTTTTTCCAGTGCTTGATAGATTGGTACAGTTCCAACTGGTACAGGCGCGTTACGAATAATCCACTCACGCGTCGTATGAATATTTTTACCTGTAGATAAATCCATAATCGTATCTGCACCCCAGCGCGTTGCCCACGTCATCTTCTCTACTTCTTCTGCAATAGAAGAAGATACAGCAGAGTTTCCGATATTTGCATTGACCTTCACGTGAAAATTACGCCCGATAATCATCGGTTCCGCTTCCGGATGATTAATATTCGCTGGTAAAATGGCACGACCTTCTGCAATTTCCTTACGAACAAACTCAGGCTCTACGCCTTCACGAATCGCAACGTATTCCATCTCAGACGTAATAATGCCATTACGCGCATAATGCATTTGCGTAACATTTGCACCTTGCTTCGCTCTAAGCGGCTGGCGATCCATTTGCGGGAAAATATGTGTATGTTTCGAAGCCACTTTCACACCGTCATCCTCTGGTTTCACCTCGCGCCCTTCATATGCCTCTACATCCCCGCGCTCTAGAATCCAAGAGTGGCGCGGCGTTGGAATCCCCTTTTCCAGCTCTACTTTATACGCCGGATCCGTATAAGGACCGCTCGTATCATACACACGGATTGGCGGATTTGAGACGCCGTTCGTTTCGCTTTGTTCAATCTCACGCATCGGCACTTTCATACCTGCGCGTGGTCCATCTACATATACTTTCTTACTCCCTGGTAAACTCGATTTCAATTCAATTTGCTCAGCTGAAACAGATTGTTTCATAACCTTTGTTGCCTCCCCTGTTCGTGACAAGGACGAGATATGGCCAGCGTATGCCAAAATAAAAAGAGCCAGGTCCATAAAAAAATAAGGACCTGGCTCATAAAAGACATCATTATGTAAAGCCGTTAACTTCCCTACGCTGGTACGAGCCAGATCAGGTCCAAAGGGTTAAGAAGATCACGCGCTTCTCTCTCAGCCTACGCATACGTTAGGCACCCCTAGTTTATCACTGATTTAATTTTCAATACTTTCCCATCATACACGATAATCTGAAAAATGCAAAGTTTATTTCTTTTGTTACTTATGGAATCATCCACGTTAAATAATATGCCTGTACATACGTCATAATACCAACAATAATTACAAAGAATAAACTATGCTTCACTGTGAAGCGGAATAAATCTGATTCTTTTCCAGCAAGTCCAACTGCCGCACAAGCAATTGCAATTGATTGCGGAGAAATCATTTTTCCTGTTACACCACCCGTTGTATTTGCTGCAACGAGAAGTACTTCAGATACACCAACTTGTTGTGCTGTAATTGCTTGTAGATTTGAGAATAATGCATTCGCTGACGTATCGGAACCTGTTAAGAATACGCCAATCCAGCCTAGGAATGGTGAGAAGAATGGGAATAGTCCGCCAGTTCCTGCTAGTGCTAATGCTAGTGTAGAAGATAGACCAGAATAGTTTGCGATAAATGCAAATCCTAATACGAATCCGATAGATAGAATTGGCATTTTCAATTCGCTTAACGTTTCTTTAAATGTTACTACTGCATCTTTTACACTCATTTTCAAAATAAACATGGAAATGAGACAAGCAATTAAAATCGCTGTTCCAGTTGCTGATAATACATCAAACTTCAAAATTGCCTCGTAAGGCGTCGCTTTATTTACAATAGGCTCTGCCTTCATTACCAAATTATGCAAGCCTGGAATTTCAAACTTAAATACAAGGCTTTCTAACACGCCTCCTGGAGCAAATAATGCTTTAAAGAAACTTTGACTCCAAATAACTACCATAACCGTTAATACGATAAATGGAGACCATGCCTTTACAACTTTTCCTAACGTTAATTTCGGCATCGATGCCGCCGTTGTTGTTGCAGCTACTTCACTATTTGCTTGCCCGGATTGATAGATTTCTTTCGGTTGCCATACTTTTAAGAACAACGATAAACTAACTAAACTTACAAGTGCTGACGTAATATCCGGAAGTTCTGGTCCTAAGAATGTCGCTGTAATGAACTGCGTAATTGCAAACGAACTACCCGCTACAAGTAAAGCAGGCCAAGTCTGTCTTACCCCTTTCAATCCATCCATTAAAAATACGATAAAGAACGGAACAAATAATGATAGAAACGGTAATTGATGTCCAGCCATTTGTCCGATTTTATGTGGATCAATACCTGTTACTTGTCCAGCAACTGTAATCGGAATTCCCATCGCCCCGAACGCTACTGGTGCCGTATTTGCAATTAAACAAAGACCCGCTGCATATAAAGGATTTAACCCAAGGCCTGCCAGAAGTGCTGCCGTAATCGCTACTGGTGCACCAAATCCTGCTGCCCCTTCTAAAAATGCTCCGAATGAAAAACCGATTAAAATAACGAGTAAACGATGGTCATTCGTAATGGATAATACAGATGCACGAATCACATCAAATTGACCTGTTTTCACAGAAATTTTATATAAAAATACCGACATAATGATAATCCAAGCAATTGGCCATAATCCGTATAAGAAACCATATCCGGTCGCTGCCATCGTCATCGTGAACGGCATCTTATAAGCGAATAACGCCACTAAAATTGTAAGTACAACTGTAATAAATCCTGCCACATACCCCTTCATGCGGAAAACTGCTAAAGCTAAGAAAAAAAAGATAATCGGAATAAGTGCGACCGCTGCCGAAATCCAAATGTTTCCGAACGGATCATAAACTTGTGTCCATGTGTTCATTGTTCTCTCCCCCTAAAGAATCCCCTTTTAAATAGAATAACCTCATCAGTAGACTATCAGGTCATCATACCTTTAAGCCTAAAAATAAAAAAACGTTTAAGAAAACGTTTTCAATAACTTTCATTTATACTGTACCATAACAATTTCCATTAAAAAAGATTTTTTTGAAAATTTTATTATTTCACCAGAAAATCTTACAAAATCGTCACGTTCTTGTAATGTTCATCGATAGTAAGCTTGTCAAAACTATTGCATAATAATAGTATAACAACGGACATTATTTATGAGGTGATATATATGAACGGAAACAAAATATTAGCAGCTTTATCTTACTTTAGTGTATTATTTGCCCCTATCTTATTCCCTACTATTGTGTGGATTGTAGGCGATGCTGAAACAAAACCACATGCAAAACGTGCTCTATGGACACACATTATTCCAAGTATCGCTACATTCATTGGCGTAACTATTTTAGGAATTATGGGTCTTGGATCTGATCAACCAGACGTAACACTGGGGATCGGTACAATGATTGTCTTATGTATTTGCGGAATCATTAGCTTATACTACTTCATTTGGAACATTGTGAAAGGCATTAAAGTACTGAAAGCTTAATTTCTTTTTTAAACAAACGTTTGATTAATAAGAAAAAACCGTCCCAAAATACCTTTTGGGACGGTTTTTTTATCTTCTGCGTTTCTTCTTTTTTCTCATCATTTTCTTGCGGCGCGTATTCACTTTATCCGCTATAATGTGAAGCGTACTTGCCACAACAATTCCCATTACGAACGTTACAATTTCAACCTCATGTTTCTTCGCAATTTCTATTAAATTCCCGTCAAGTGCGATTACATTTAATAGGAATAAAAACGGAGAAAACACAATTAACATGTATGCAATACGAATTACATCACCAAGTATAATTGTATGTGTAAAGAAGGAGCGATGCGGCATGACCTTCTTATACGGATACCAAAATATACGCAGGAATCCCCATTTATTATACGCATTACTATACGTATCTAAATCCGGCGTTAAAAATGAAGTCCCTACTAAAAAGCCAATTGCAAAAGTTAATAAAAAATCAAAATTTGTTAATCCATACGAAAAGAGCAGAAACAAAACAACCGGAAGGGATATTAAGTTTATTTTCGTATGCGTTCTTCCTGATGGCATAATGCACTTCCTCGCTTACGTTCGCCCTGTCACCATATGACAGTTCTCACCTATTGATCTAATTTCTGATCGATAAAGGATGTGTCTATATCCGAACCAAACCATTCTTCCAACTTCACTCGTGCCTTATCTTTCACATCTTCATTGACGTATAACGACGCCTGTAATAGTGCAGCCATTAACGCCCCTAAATCATCCGTATAACCAATTCCAGCAATGAAATCTGGAATCGCATCAATCGGTGCAATAAAATAAGCAAGCGCTCCAATTACAATAATTTTCACTCGTTTTGGAACATCCGGTTTCTGCAAAACGTAAAACAATAATAAACTTGCATAAATGACCGACTGCCCTGCTTGCTTTGCAACATGTTTTACTTTCTTCCAAAACGCTTCAACTGAAAATTTTTGTTCCATGTAAAAGCCTCCCTATTTTTTTAAAAAAATAAGCTACAATATGTTATCAGTAAAAGTTCATCAAAATTACACATAATCTATCAATGAACTTTCATTGTAACAAACAAACCAAAAAAGAACAAGTGTTCGTTAATTTTTGCATACTTCCCTTCATATAATAGGTTTCTAGATAACCACTTACCCATTGTCATTTCTTATTTCTCAACAAAGAAAATTTTCACTTTCACTTAACATTCTGCTCTACCTTTGTTATATTTTCTAGTTGACGGACATATAAACGAATGTTAAAGTTTTCTCTGGTAGTGACAAATCTCATACAAAAAATGTAAAATGTTATAGTGTTTCTCAGAAATGAATTTTGTTGTATAATACAGAAATGACGTTATGCTTATGAGCAACACAAGAAACCAAAAGGGTATGCATAGTTATAGTCGTATATGGGTGAATATAGAACCTCTAATTATGGCCAAGCAAACTATGTATTTTTTATTTTAGCATTTTTCGCTCCAAAATCGACCAAGCCTGATAGAGAAAGGGTGGAAATGAATGAAAGAAACCTTGAAATCACAATTTCAAAATGTGCGTTTCACTGTATTCGTAGCTTTAGCCTTATGGTTGAAGACATACCTTATTACACGCACAAGCTTTGATTTAAAACTTGAATCTTTCATGCAAGAATTCATTTTATTCCTTAGCCCATTAGCAGCATCATTACTGCTTGTTGGTCTTGCATTATTTGCAAAAGGGAAAAAACGTAACTATATAGCACTTGGAATTAGTTTTGTTTTAACAATCGTTCTTGTTGGTAACGTAATGTTCTACGGATTCTATAATGACTTCGTTACTTTACCAGTACTAGGACAAACATCTAACTTCGGAAGTTTAGGTTCTAGTGTAAAAGAATTGTTTAACTACAAAATTATCCTTGCATTTGCTGATATTATCGTATTCTTCATTTTATTGAAGAAGATGAAGAATTTTGCACCGACAGAACGTGTAGCACGCCCAATGCGTTCCCTATACTTCGTGTCAACAATTGCTATTTTCTTCGCAAACTTAGGACTGGCAGAAGCTGAACGTCCAGAACTATTAACACGTTCATTCGACCGCGTTATGCTTGTTAAAAACTTAGGTTTATATGTACACCAAGTATATGATCTTGGCTTACAAGCAAAATCAAGTTCACAAAAAGCATTTGCTGACGGTAGTAAATTACAGGAAACAGAGAACTACGTAAAAACAACGCAAAGCAAACCAGATCCAAATATGTTTGGTACTGCAAAAGGGAAAAACGTAATTGTCGTATCTCTTGAGTCATTACAAACATTCTTAATTGGTGCAACAGTTAACGGACAAGAAGTTACACCATTCTTAAACCAATTTACGAAAGAAAGTTATTACTTTGATAACTTCTTCCATCAAACTGGTCAAGGAAAAACATCTGACGCTGAATTCTTAGTAGATACTTCAATGTATCCACTAGACCGTGGTGCTGTATTCTTCACACATGGTAATAACGAATATACAGCAACTCCAGAAATTTTACGTGAGCAAGGATATCACACATCGGTATTCCACGCGAACAACGCAACGTTCTGGAACCGTAACATTATGTATCCAGCACTTGGTTATGATCGTTACTACAACGAACTTGACTACAAGATTACACCAGAAACAAAATTAAATTGGGGATTAAAAGATATCGAATACTTCGATCAATCTATCGATATGTTAAAAGAAGTGAAGCAACCGTTCTATACTCGCTTCCTTACGTTAACAAACCATTACCCATTCACTTATGATGAAAGTACGAAATTAATCGATGAATACAATTCTGGTGATGGCGTATTTGACCGTTACATGGTAACTGCTCGCTATTTAGACGAAGCAATGAAACACTTTATTGAGCGTCTAAAAGCAGAAGGTATTTACGACAACTCAGTTATCGTATTCTACGGTGATCACTATGGTATTTCTGAAAACCATAACCGTGCAATGGCACAGTTCTTAGGAAAAGAAGAAATTACTGCATTTGACCATATGAACTTACAAAAAACACCGATGTTTATTCACGTTCCTGGTCAAAAAGAAGGTAAAACAATTTCAAAACCAACTGGTGAAATTGACATTAAACCAACAATTCTAAACTTACTTGGTGTAGATTCTACGAATCAAATTCAATTTGGTCATGATGTATTCTCACCAGAAAATAAAGGATTTGTTGTTCTTCGTGACGGTAGCTTCGTTACAGATAAGTACATGTACACGAACAGTACATTTTACGATCGTAATACTGGCGAAGTTGTACAATTACCAAAAGAAGAATCTCAACCACTCATTGATCGTGCCCAAAATGAATTAAACATGTCTGACAAAATCATTGAAGGTGACTTACTTCGCTTCTCTGAAAGCAACAAGACCAAAACTGGTGAAGTAAAGACAGCTATTAAAGAAGAAAAGAAGAGCGCTGAGTAATGGAGTGACCCCTGTCAAGTAGACAGTATTTAAAAAGCGCAACTAAGCAACCTGAGTTCTATATTTATATGGACTC
>NZ_JBBBBL010000010.1:0-71551 GCF_037120585.1 Bacillus sp. CCNWLW194
CCACAGAAAAATCCCCTCCATAGTAAACAGGTTAATGTGCTTTCTTTTTCCTGTCTACTATAAGGGGATCATATCATAATCTCAGCCTCTTTTTTTTATATTTCTCCATACAATCACTTATATTCATTAACTTTAACATTACATAACCTTTACCAAATATTCACATAGAGTTAACGAAACATCTCTATAATAAAATATGTAAACGAGGTTCTATATATTTCTTATCTCTCATCTGCAATAAGATCCCTTAAAGAAATATGTGAATCGTTTTATTTCTACTTTCTTATAATTGTCTTTCAATATGTTTTGTTTCCATACACAAAACATTCAATAAGACGATGTCCCTATGAAAGATAGCTACCCTCCTTGTGCAGCATTCCATAAGAATGTTGCTTTTTTTTATTTAAAAGCAGGATTCTTATTTCTTATTTTCGAATTTGTATATACAAAATGCTATAAATCACCACTACTTCTCTACCATTTACAAATACATATACGTCATATGTAAGGAGTTACCCACATAAAAATTACTATAGGGATTTTTATGAATTAAAGTTTCACTTTACTTATGCACTTACGAAAGGATGGGACGAAAATTGGCATATGAAAGATTTGTACTTTGGAATGATGCAGTTATTGATACAATGAAACAAAAAACGTACATAGAGCTTGAAGAAAGAGGCTTGCAGTTTGGTGATGGTGTCTACGAGGTTATTCGCCTATATAAAGGAAACTTTCACTTATTAGATCCGCATATCACAAGATTATATCGCTCCATGGAAGAAATAGAATTAACACTCCCTTTCTCAAAAGCAGAACTTATTACCCTACTTTATAAACTAATTGAAAATAATAACTTCCACGAAGATGGAACTATTTATTTACAAGTATCTCGTGGTGTACAAGCTCGTACCCATACATTCTCATATGACGTCCCTCCGACAATCTATGCCTATATTACAAAGAAAGAAAGACCAGCATTATGGATTGAATATGGTGTACGCGCTATATCAGAACCAGATACGCGCTGGCTACGCTGTGATATCAAATCATTAAATTTATTACCAAATATATTAGCTGCTACGAAAGCTGAGCGCAAAGGTTGTAAAGAGGCACTTTTCGTACGAAATGGTACTGTAACTGAGGGAAGCTGTTCTAACTTCTTTCTAATCAAAAACGGAACGCTTTACACACACCCAGCCAATCACCTTATTTTAAATGGCATTATTCGTCAATATGTCCTTTCTTTAGCGAAAACTCTTCGCATTCCTGTACAAGAAGAACTTTTCAGCGTTCGTGATGTTTATCAAGCCGATGAATGTTTCTTTACAGGAACGACGATTGAAATTTTGCCGATGACTCATCTTGATGGAACCGCAATCCAAGATGGTCAAGTTGGCCCTATCACTAAAATGCTACAAAGATCCTTTTCTCAAAGTTTGTTACAATCCAATATGTCATCTTCTTAAACACGAATAATTTCTATTCTTTCTACATTCAATATATATATTTAAATGGAAATCAAGGTATAGATTTATGCCTTGATTTTTTTTGTAATCTTTTTGTCATATTCAGATTCCCGCATAAGTCTTGACAGTAATCGACATGCTCTTTAGAATTTTTAACAGTTGGTAAATATTTCTTCACTACATTACAGACAGAAAGGAATCGACAAATTATGAAAAAATACCTTGCCGGTCTTGCGGCAGTGTCTGTAGCAGGAGGAGCAGCACCTACACTTGATAGTGTTCAAGCTGCCCCAGAACAAAATACACAAAAAGCTGCTACAACTGTCCAAGCTTCTGCATCAAACAGCTCATCTTATACGGTAAACGCTAGCGTATTACATGTTCGTGCAGGATCAAGTACTTCTCACGACATCATCTCACGCGTTTATAACGGTCAATCCTTAAACGTGATTGGCCAAGAAAATGGTTGGTTCAAAATTAACATTAATGGACAAACCGGTTTTGTTAGCGGCGAATTTGTATCAAAAAATGGAGCAAGCAATTCTAATGTAAGTAATACAAGTGGAAACAATAAAGTTACTGCTGATGTATTACGTGTTCGTACAGCTCCTAACACTTCTAGTTCTGTTTCAGGACGTGTATATGAAGGACAAGCTTTAAACGTAATCGGTCAAGAAAATGGTTGGGTGAAAATCAACCATAATGGACAAGTTGGCTATGTAAGTGGCGAATTCGTATCTGGTGTTTCTTCTAACGCAGGTTCTTCAAACAACAATACGAATAATAACAACCAAGAATCTGTAAAACCAGCAAGCGGAAACTATACAGTAAATGTATCTTCCCTTCGGGTTCGTACAGGCCCTAGCACTTCTCACACAACTGTAGGTTCTGTTACAAAAGGACAAGTAGTACAAGTTGTTGGCGAAGTGCAAGATTGGTTCAAAATCAATTATGCAGGCCAAACAGCTTACGTAAGCAAAGACTACGTAACAAAAGGCGGTTCTAGCGATAACGCTACACAAGGAAACAACCAAAATAATAATCAAAACAATAATGTAACTGTTCAAACTGGTGGTACTTATGTTGTTAACGCAACATCTCTACGCGTTCGCACAGGCCCTGCTACTTACCATAGCGTAATTGGTGGCGTATTAAATGGTTCGACATTAAACGTAATTGGCTCTGAAGGTAGCTGGTTTAAAGTTAACTACCAAGGAAAAACAGGCTACGTTAGTAGCGAATTTATGAAATTCGTTAAAGGTGGCACTACTACTCCTGAGCAACCAAAACAACCTGAACAACCTAATCAAGGTGCAATTGGTGACTACTACATTAATGCTTCTGCATTAAACGTACGTAGCGGCGAAGGTACAAATTATAGAATCATAGGCGCACTTCCACAGGGACAGAAGGTTCAAGTAATCTCTGAAAACTCTGGATGGAGTAAAATTAACTACAACGGCCAAACTGGTTATATCGGAACACGTTACCTTTCTAAAACACCAGTTGGAGGCGCAGTAGATAATAAGCCTAACAACAACCAAAATAACAATCAAAACAATAACAACAATAATACAGGTAATAATAGCGGCAACAGTTCTTCCATACTTGCATATGCAAAAGGAATGCAAGGCGTACCATACGTTTGGGGCGGAACTTCTGCTACTGGTGTTGACTGCAGTGGTTACATCTACCACGTATTTAAGAAATTTGGTCATAACATTAGCCGACAAAGTGTTGCGGGATATTGGGGTAGCCTACCACAAACTTCAAATCCACAACCAGGCGACTTAATTTATTTCCAAAACACTTATAAATCGGGTCCTTCCCACATGGGTATTTACCTTGGGGGCGGATCATTTATCCAAGCTGGAGATAAAGGTGTAGCAATCGCTTCATTAAGTAACTCTTATTGGAAGAGCCATTTCTTAGGATACACAAAAGCACCTTAAGTTATATTTTTTGAGCCTTCTAGATTACTAGAAGGCTCTTTTTAATATGTTTCACCTATATCCACGAAAAAATAATGTATCTATTTCCCTATTTCATACACCATATTCTACAAAAACAATCCATAACGTTATCATAATGTATATATTTTCATAAAAAACATAACCTATTTCATGTGTATTTATTTTATATGTGTTTTTTCAAAGAATTTTCTTTTTATTTAAACTTTTCGTTAGACGTTTGACCTCCGATGTCCATTATGATAAGTTACTTAAGATGTTATATTCGTAAACGTATAGACAACTGGTTTATACACTTTTTTTACTATGAGGAAGGAGCATACACTGCATGAATCTTTTATGGGGAATTGGCGGCGTGATTGGAGTATTAGCAATCGCTTTCTTACTATCTTCCAACCGCAAAGCTATTAATTGGCGCACAATTTTAATCGCGCTAGCATTACAAATGTCATTTTCATTTATCGTATTACGATGGGATGCCGGAAAAGCAGGTTTAAAATACGCTGCAGATGGCGTTCAAGGATTAATTAATTTTTCTTACGAGGGAATTAAGTTCGTTGCTGGGGATTTAGTCAACGCAAAAGGCCCTTGGGGATTTGTATTCTTTATTCAAGCACTACTTCCAATTGTATTTATTAGTTCATTAGTAGCAATCTTATATCATTTCGGTATTATGCAAAGATTTGTTAGTGTCGTTGGTGGCGCATTAAGCAAACTTCTTGGAACTTCTAAAGCAGAAAGTTTAAACTCAGTAACAACTGTATTTTTAGGACAAACTGAAGCTCCAATCTTAATCAAACCTTACTTAGCACGTTTAACAAATAGTGAATTCTTCACTATTATGGTAAGCGGTATGACAGCTGTTGCCGGATCAGTTCTTGTCGGCTATGCAGCAATGGGTATTCCGTTAGAACACTTATTAGCAGCAGCAATTATGGCAGCTCCATCAAGTTTATTAATTGCGAAACTAATTATGCCAGAAACAGAAAAAGTAGATAATAACGTTGAGCTTTCTACAGAACGTGAAGATGCAAACGTTATTGATGCAGCTGCACGTGGTGCTTCTGAAGGTATGCAACTTGTTATTAACGTAGCAGCAATGTTAATGGCTTTCATCGCATTAATCGCTTTATTAAACGGTTTATTAGGATGGGTTGGTTCTTGGTTCGATATTAAACTTAGCCTTGATTTAATCTTCGGTTACTTACTATCACCATTTGCAATCTTAATCGGGGTTTCTCCTGGTGAAGCGATACAAGCAGCAAGCTTTATCGGTCAAAAACTTGCAATCAACGAATTCGTTGCATACGCAAACTTAGGACCGCACATGGCTGAGTTCTCTGACAAAACAAATCTAATTTTAACATTCGCAATCTGTGGATTCGCAAACTTCTCTTCTATCGCAATTCAATTAGGTGTAACAGGAACGCTAGCTCCTACTCGCCGTAAACAAATTGCACAATTAGGGATTAAAGCAGTTATCGCTGGTACACTAGCTAACTTCTTAAATGCAGCAGTTGCAGGTATGATGTTCCTATAAAATAAATCAAAGCCCCCCTCTTTCTAAAGAGGGGGGCTTTTTATTATGCTCCTTATTTTTTCGATATATATTAAATACTTTACGTCTAAATATAAAAACATTATGATACAATAATTAGTAAGTCTGTTTATTTTTTCTTGCCAAAGAGGGATACTACTTGTTGTTGCTCTCTCCAAAAGAATCTAGTCATCTGGTCTATTTCTTAATAATTGCGCATACTACAAATATCCTTGCATGAATTATCTTTAAGGAGGAAAGTTTTGTGAAAGATAACTTCTATAAAGTCCTCTCTATGTGGATTTTACAAATCTTATTTTATTTTACAACTGTACATGTAACACAATACGAGCATGCTCTCATTTTTACAATTATATATGTAATTGTTAATGTACTATTTCTATTTTTGGCTGATAAAACTGCATTTGTTTTCTTCATATTAGGAACCATTATTTCGGTGTTCTACCTATTCTACCAAGCATGGCTTTACTTATGGAGTACATCAGAACAATGGGAATACATTATTACACACTTCCTAATGGCAGCAAACTTCTTCATTGTATATATATCAACTCATTTATTAAAGAAGGTTATTCATGAAAATAAAGAATTAACCGACCGTGTGAGAACGTTAGAACAGTACATTGGAGAATCAAAATTATTAACGAGACAAGAGTTCGAAAGAAGACAAGCATTATTAATCACTGCAATGAATCGTCGCAATGAAACAGGTGTTATTATTTCCTTCGACTTCACTTCCTTTAGTAAATATACGAAGGAAAGTGTTATGGATCGTGTAGCTTCATTATTAGTTGAAACGGTAAGAGCTGACTTTGACCTTGCTGCTGAATATGATAACAACACATTAGTCATTTTATTACAAAATACAAATGAAGCTGGTGCCGACATTGTAATGAACCGTCTACAACCCAAAATGGAAAAATGGCTTGCAGTTGAGGCAATTCAAGACATTAAGATTAAACGAGAACAAATCGCTACAAAAGGACCGACAGTATTATGATGACACTCGTTATACTCCTTTTATTCCTCTTGTTTTGCGTACTTGTTTTTTGGATTAGCATCACCTTTTCAATTAAATATGTACTTATTTTTACAGCTTTTCTGTTCTCTGGCTTACTCGTTTACTATTCTTTCTTAACACTTGCGGGCTTAGTTCACCGAAATAGGAAACGAAAAGATCGTACGTTAGAACATTATCCAAGTGTCGACATTTTAATACCTGCCCACAATGAAGGCGTAGTTATTAAAGATACTTTAGAGGCGATGGCGAAGATTGAATATCCAGGCAAACTAACTGTTTATTTATTAAATGATAACTCTCAAGATGAAACACCTGAAATCGGTGACGATTTTGACAAAGCTTATGCTCACATTCGTCACATTCGTGTTCCGGCGGGTGAACCAAAAGGGAAATCGCGTGTACTAAACTATGGTCTGAGTATCTCAAATGGTGAATATTTCTGTGTTTATGATGCAGATAACCAGCCTGAACCACATGCATTGCGAATGCTTGTAGAACACGCTGAAACAACTGAGGATGCTGTTGGAGCAGTTGGACATGTTCGTACTGTAAATGAAAAAAGAAACTGGCTAACACGAATGATTTCGTTAGAATTTCAAATCTTCCAGCTCCTTATGCAATCCGGACGCTGGTTACTATTCCAAACGGGTTCACTGACAGGAACAAACATGCTTCTTCGTCGCTCTGCATTAGAAGAGCTTGGCGGCTATGACCCTTATGCAATTGCAGAAGATGCTGAATTAACATTACGAATTACACAAAAAGGCTATCTCTTACCAATCGTTCCAGAATCGGTTACATGGGAACAAGAACCTGAGCATTTAAAAATCCTTATTAAGCAACGTACACGTTGGCTTCAAGGGAACTTGTACATTTTAGAAAAAATGTTTTCTTCATTAAGTTTCTTTAAAGGAAAACTTCTCGTCCATTCCTTACAACAAGTTTTAGTATATGTTGTATTTTGGCTATTCTTAATCATTTCGAACGTTTGGTTCGTAATTGGGTTACTCGGTATATTCCAAATTCAATATAGCATTCCACTACTATTTATGTGGTATGTCGCATATATTACATATGTTTCTCAATTATTTAGTGCCCAGAGTGTGGAACGAACCTTTACACCAACTAATATTTTTATTAGTGTTATCATGTACTTTACGTACGCACAGCTCTTTACGTACTTATTCATTCGTAGCTTAATTTTATACTTACGTGCAAAGAGCAAGAAACAAGTCATTGGCTGGGATAAAACAGTTCGATTCAAAAAAGATAAATAAAAATAAGCACAGAGCGCCGTATGCTCTGTGCTTATTTATTGCCGTATAAATTATATATCAGACAATACCCCTTAGCTGAAAGTAATTTCACGTCCATCCCCCAACGAACGATCGACCTTCATTTATATACGAAAAAGTGATTGCTATTTTTGTAGAACCAATTGCTTCTCTTGCTGTTCTTTGCGCGTTTCAGTCTTAGGTTCCGTGCTTTCTTGGACACTACGATGTGCCACACGTTTCAAACAAATATGCTTCCACTTTCTTTCGTAACGTTTCATTATTCTAGATGTCCCCCTTGAATGCGCTTTAAAACTATTTGAAATCGCTTACAGGAAATAATATAGCACATATACATAAACGTGACAACACATTTCCGACAATTTTTTGTCAAAAATATGAATAGAGTTTGTAAAATATCGAACATTGTCTAAATTCCTCGTTTTTTCTTCGTATAAAAGGCATACTACTTATAAAGTAAAGTATTTTATTTCCCTTACTCGCAGTTCAAATCCCTTCTATATAAAAAAGAGCTGATGTATAATCAGCTCTTTTTCCTTCTATTATTTATGACGCTTCATACGTCCTTCTTTTTGTAACTCTTTAAATAACGCTGCCATCATAAAGAAAATAACGAAGACGAATGGGAATGCCGCAATGATAGCTGCCGTTTGCAAGGCTTCTAATCCGCCGATATATAATAAGGTAGAAGCTATAGCGGCTAGAACGATACCCCAAATCATTTTAATACGGTTTGGTGGATTTAAACTACCATGTGTCGTTAACATCCCTAAAACAAATGTTGCAGAATCTGCAGATGTAATAAAGAATGTTGCAATAAGTAAAATACCTAAAACCGATAAAGCTGATCCAAAGCTGCCCATCTGATCGAACATAGCAAATAATCCTACTTCTGTTCCCATTTCTTTCACTTTTTCAAAGATATGTGCATCACCAAACAGCTCCATATGAATACCAGTTCCGCCGAAAACGGAGAACCAAAGTGCACCAATTACGGTTGGTACGAGTAACACACCGATAACAAACTCACGAATGGTACGCCCTCGTGAAACACGCGCAATAAATGTACCTACGAATGGTGACCATGCAATCCACCATGCCCAATAGAAAATTGTCCATGACTGAATCCATTGATTTCCGCCTTCATCTAATGGACTTAAACGGAAGCTCATACTTGGCAATTCCTGAATATAAGAACCAATCGTTGAAGTGAAGTAATTCATAATAAAGTTTGTTGGACCTGCAAATAATACAATTATCATAAGTGCAAATGCCAAAATAATGTTCGTATTACTTAAATATTTTATTCCTTTATCAAGACCTGTCTGCGCAGATAACATGAAAAGAACGGTTACGATTGCAATAATAACTAACTGAGTTGTTAATGAATTCGGGATAGATGTTAAATAACTAACACCACCGGCAATTTGTTTCGCACCAAGACCTAATGATGTCGCAACACCAAACACCGTCGCGAAAACAGCTAACACATCAAATGAATGAGCAATACGCCCATGTTCCCCGCCCTTAAATAACGGACCTACTGTTGCACTAATCGTACTTGCTTTTCCTTTTCTAAAAGTAAAGTAAGCAATACACAACGCTACAAACGCATATAGTCCCCAAGGATGTAATCCCCAATGGAAAAATGAAAAACGCAGTGCAAGACGCGCACTTTCCTCAGTTGCCCCTTCTCCAAACGGAGGTGCGTATAAATGGTTTAATGGTTCGGCAACGCCCCAGAAAACTAAGCCAATCCCCATACCAGCGCTAAATAGCATAGCAAACCATGTCATATAACTATAATCAGGTTCATCATCATCTTTACCTAAACGAATAGAACCGTATTTCGAAACAATTAAAAAGATAGACACACCTAAAATAATAGAAACAGAAATAATATAAAACCATCCAAACTTACTAACTAATGCAGTTTGAATTGCGGTTGTTACATTTCCTAGGCTACCTTTTCCAATAATAGATTCGGGAATAATCCCCCAAAGTGTAAATGCAATACATAATGTTAATGAAACGATGAATGTTTTTGTCAGTTTCCTCATCAAATCCCCCTTCGTAGGTTTCACTTTTGTAAATAACATAAATTCCGATATGTAAAATCGGATAGAAAACTATAATTTTTGTGGTGATTTTCTTACCTTCACCTTCACCAATTCGAATTCTTATGGACAGCCTTACCTTCCGTATAATCTTTTCACTCTGCAAGAGCTACGAGATAGGAATACTGCTGTCAAAATGTGCGAGAAAAATGCGGATGGGAATGTGTTTTCCCAAAAAAGGATGTGTTACAGATGTAAAAAAGGGCATTTTTCTTCCTTGCAACCCTTTCTTTTTGTAACAATTATGCGGTTTTTTTGCTAGTATATAGCACGTGTTTATAGTTTCACAAACGAATTGTTTATGTTTATATAACTATATTACCCATAAAACGGTAAAATACTCAAGGAATGTAATCGTTTAGTTAACGTTTTGTAACACTCCTGTAACATCTTTATTTACGTCGCAAAAAATATTTTGTATTAAATATTTTGAATATAATTAGAAACCTACTAGTCATATAGAATGAAAAACGCTTTCCTATATTTTTTGTTATATTACAGGATGTTAACGACTTATTACGAATGGTTTGTAATTGTGTGTTTTCCCCAAATCCGAAAAAATCTGTTGCTATAATGAGGACACGAAAACAAACGCAATGGAGGCTATCATGAAAAAATTAATTGGAATAGCAACAGCAGCAGTTTTTGGTCTTGGGATTTTCACCGCATCTGCTAATGCAGAAACTGTTGTAACAACAGACGTACTAAATGTACGCGAAAACCCTACTACGGAATCAAAAGTTGTCGGTAAATTACTAAACGGTAATAAAATAGATGTACAAAATACAGAAAACGGATGGTCAAAAATCACTTTAAATGGTAAAGAATCATTCGTAAGTGCAGAGTTCACAAAAAGCATCTACTACGTAACAGCTAACGTATTAAACGTACGTGCTGAAGCGAACACAAACTCAGAAATTCTTGGGACGCTGAAGAAAGACGATATGATCGAAACAACGAACCAAGTACAAAATGAGTGGTTACAATTCGAATATAACGGGAAAACAGCTTATGTTCACGTTCCTTTCTTAACAGGTACAGCACCTGTTATCGAGAAACAAGAACAACCTGCTCCTGCTAAAACTGTAGCACCAGCTAAAGCACCTGCAGCACAAGCAAAACCAGCTGCTAAGCCTGCTGTGAAAGCTGCTGAAACTAGCACACCTTCTGGTGGTCGTGAGTTAACAGTTGTAGCTACAGCATATACAGCTCATCCGAGCGAAAACGGTGGCACATACGGTGGCCGTGTATTAACTGCAATGGGTCATGACTTAACAGCGAACCCGAACATGAAAATGATCGCTGTTGACCCGAAAGTAATCCCATTAGGATCTAAAGTATGGGTAGAAGGTTACGGAGAAGCTATCGCTGGAGATACTGGCGGTGCAATTAAAGGTAACCGTATCGATATCCTACTTGGATCAGATAGCGCTGCTCAAAAATGGGGACGCAAAACTGTTAAAGTGAAAATTTTAAAATAACCAATGACTGCTAAAGCCAGTTCTCTTTGTTGAGAGCTGGCTTTTATTTTTTTATAATAGCTATAAGGAGGTTATATCCATGAATGTACAAGCAAAAGTAGACTGGATCGGTACACCAAAACCGTATATATATAAAGATGAAGTAACATACGACGCTACTTCCATTGACTTTTCACTCGCGGGCGATGACAATCGCTATAAATTAATTGTGCTCAAGTCTGAAGAACATACACATTACAAACTTGTCCAATATGGAATCAAACCCGGCTCACAAAAGCCATTCCCTATCGACATTCCATTCGAACAAAACATGTTACCAATTATAGAGCAAATACTACATGATCCATATGTACAAGCGATATTAAAGGAAACGCGCTTCTAATTGTAAAAAGGCTATCTCTATAATTGAGATAGCCTTTTTATATTAACGAGTCGGACCAGATACTTCCTCTGACTTAAGCGTATTATTCGCTCCAAGAGAATGGTACAATATCTTTCCATTTCCATTCACAGTAACAATATGGTCATTATTAAAGCTTTTAAACTTCACAGAGCCATCACCGTAACGAATATGATACTCTTCATATGTCGTTACTTTATATTTCGTTTCACTTTGACGCTCTACATTGCGAATTTCCATTGTTAATAAATCTTCTGTAATTCCTTTTTTGTGTAAATATTGTATATAATCACGGTCTTCCTTGTACGATTTCCCGCTCTTATCATAATTATTTTCAATTAGACTAAAATCATTTAATGAAATCGCACGCACATTATCATAAAGATGCTTTCGTACAAAGTCACCAACAGCCGAACTTGAAGTTTCTTTCGGGAATTTTAAATAATACGTGCTTTGGTCTCCAATTTTAATACTTTCAGATTTCATAACACCCAAATCAGTGTTTTTCTCTAAATGTACTTCTACCGTTTCATCCGTCGGTACAGGACCAAGTTTATAACTTCCGTGACTCAATTTCCCGCGCTTCTTACCATTGACAAATACAGTTGCATCATTTTCATCTGAAGAAATAGTTACATAATTTCCTTCTAATGATAATTTAACATCCACTTTCGCCTCTTTTTCATCTGCTAAGTCCACTTCTTTTTCTGTTTCTAATTCAGTTAGTTCTGTCTTCGCTTTTGCCTTTACAACGTAAGAACCAGGGAAGTACGGACCAACTTCTTTTGAAGTTTTATCATTTGATAACTCTGTCTCTTTCTTATCATTCACATATATTTCAGCACTTTTCGCAGTTGTGCTTACATTCATATAATAAGATTTCATATTAAGTTTATACTTCGGATATAAGAACCATTCTTTCCCGTCTTCTATAATTTGACCATCTTTAAATGATGCTTTATCACTTGCTAGTTTTTGATCCACTGTCTCTCTTTGTAAATAAGATAGTAGTTCTTTATTATAAGAAGGGTTTTCTTTTAAATAACGGATGTACCCCTTAATATCTTCAGCTTTCATTTTCAAACTCGGATCATCTACTTTTACAAACTCATCAATTGCATTCGCATCTTTCTTTTGGAATGCTTCAATCATAGCATTGACTTGCTTTTCTTTTGAAAACTTGCTTGCCCCAAATTTATACGCACCAAACAATATAGCAAAGATAACAACAAAGCATATAAGTAACATTATATTTTTCTTACTTTTCACTGGCTTTATTTCTCGTTGTACTTCTGAACGAGAAGAAGCTGTTTGATCAGCAATTACTTCTACCTTACTTCCACACTCAGAACAAAAGTTCAAATGATCCGCAACTTGTTTATTACATTTCCCACAAAACTTCAAATGGCTCTCCTCCTTATTTTTTTACTAACTTCATACCAGCAAATGTTAATGCGTACGAAAGAAGAAAACTACCTACTATTAAATACAGCGTGCTACTTTGAATAGAGAACAATGGTCCGGAAATCCCAGCAAACTCCTTCATAACTTCCTTACTCCCTGAAGCCTCAATATGAATTTTGGCCAATGCATTTACACAAAGCATCATCACAGTATACACCGCACTAAACACAGCAATAGTTACGTACATATTTTTCATCGGATATTGAGCCAATTTCATCCCAGCTCTAAATAGTAAAATGCATGGTAATAAAATTAATACCCCCCACCAGTGCATATAGGAATTGAAATCATCAATTTCTTTTACTCGTTTAAGATTCGCTCCATTAGCAATTTCCAGATCTTTTAATGACGTACCATTTATTGATATTCCTGACGTATAAGATAAATGCAATGGACCTTTTTTAATTGAGTATCTTCTCATTTCTCTATCCATATCTCCCCATTCAATTTCTGTTGGAGCAAAGTGAGCCATATTCCACATGTATGGTGTCGCTTCTAATGAAATGAATGTTTTATATGTTTTCTCGGGAAAATCAATTGGTCCCACTGACTTTGAACTGCTAAATAAAATTGTAATAAGTATAATACCAAATGTAATAAGCAATCCTTTTAATACAGTTACCACACTATAATAAATAGACGTTGCATATGGAACACTTCGACTCATAGAAGATAATAGACGGTGTGGCCCTGCTTGAATACACATACCAATAAAGGTAAATAATAAACCAAATATAATGCCATACAATAAACTAATAACATGAGAATAACCAATACTGATGGTCATCGTTTTATAGAATTGAGAAATTGTCGTAGAAGAACTTGCGATAAAGCTTACGATGCATAAGAAAATTCCATATACAATACCGATAACACTTGATGTTAGTAACTTCTCACGCCAAACAGCAGAAGGGTTGCTTCTCTCTAAAAAGAATCCAATTCCACCTAATATAAGTGCTGGAATTGCTAACAAGATGAACAATGGGAAATGAAGGATAAATGACATCGCATATTCCCCGCTCCCACTAACTTCAAGGCCTATTAAATGATACATTAAAATTAATGGTGCTATACCAACGAAAGATTGATTAATAGTACCCATATTCAACATACCGTTCATATTTGTAAGCATCGTTCTCACTAGGTCGTTAATCGCCGCATCGACAACTAAGCTACCAATCCAACCGGCTATAAACATACATACGATTGCAAGCCCACCACCAAGTAAACCTTTTTTCAAAGTGCTTCCAGATGGACTTACATGTAATTGTAAACCTTCGTCTGGTAATCTTGTTTTCATCTCTTTTTTCATAATACCTAATAAGGAATCCCCGCATTTCTCACAATACGTAGCAGTCCCTTTACTTTCAACTCCACAAGTTCGGCAATACTTTGAGTCTTTCGGCGCTAAGATAACTTCACTTTCTACACTACCTGTACTTGATCCATCATGTGTACAATAATTCGCTACATCCGATTGTTCTAGACCACAAGTTTTACAATACATGTTCCTCACTCCTTACTTTGCTTCATACCACAAACTGGACAGAATGTAGCCTCTGTTGCAATTTGTTCACCACATGAAGTACATGACCCATTTTCAGCATCTTTTGATTGAAGGAGTAACTCATTTTCTTTTCCACACTGTCCACAAAATTTATCATTTAATGATAATGGGCCGCCACAGCTACATTGCCCTTTCTGTCCTTGATTCTGTAAATTAGCTATTTGCTTACGCGTGTTATAAATAGCAACATCCAGCTCTTGTACTGGTTCTATAATATTTTTTAACACATCTACTCGAACTTCATCATTGCGGAGTTGCATATATGCCGTTTGACCAAGTTCCAGCAAAATTTCAGTTTTCGCCTGTAGTTTCTCTTGCGTAATTTTCTTTAATTGCGCAACCTCTTGAGCTACTTGTAATTTCATCTTCCCTTGCTCGATTCCCTCTTGCAATTTGTTCATACCGCTACCAAACTTTGATTGTAAATCTGACAAAATTTAATCCCTCCATAAATATATAGTAATATACGAAATTAACATTTTATATATTACCATGATTTTCAAGTAATGTAATCCAAATTTCATTTTTTCTGTTTTGAGCATTTTTTGTTTATAATGGTAAAGGAAAGAAATATGTGTACGGAGGAATATTATGCTGCAACACTCGATTACGAAAGATGAAATTATGATGATTGCGAATGAGTTCGTTCAAGGACTAGATCCACAGCAAACAGCTGATCAGGAACATGTCGCTACAGCTCGGCACCTATATCGTAGTGGTGTTGTCTACAACGTTGACTTTGATGGTTATACGCTATCAGGAACTGTAGATGCTGAAGGCAGCGTATATAGCGTCCATATCCCGATTCGTAACGTCGCTGAAAGCTATTGCGATTGCTTCGCACCAACGCAATGTGAGCATATGCTCGCTGTATTATTGTCTGCAGCGTCTAGTTTTGGGCAAGTAGGAGATGTATTAACTTTATTCAAAAATAATACAAAACCTTCCCTTCCTCCTATTCGAACTGCAAGACAAGTATTGCAATCATCAGCTTTTGAGGAAAGCGATTATA
Source organism: Bacillus sp. CCNWLW194 (assembly GCF_037120585.1). NCBI lineage: Bacteria > Bacillati > Bacillota > Bacilli > Caryophanales > Bacillaceae > Bacillus > Bacillus sp. CCNWLW194. Next base: position 15,355 of record NZ_JBBBBL010000010.1, read on the forward strand.
AAAGTTGGCAATCCTATTTTGATAACGAATATGAATCATTTAAAAAAGAACAAGCTCGGCTTACTTATAAACAAATGTATTTTCTTATGAGTATTTTTACAGACTTCTATACGAAACTCGAACGGAAAGCTCCGCGTATCATTGCGATACATGAGTTGTTCAGGCTACATGCAGCGCTTTATTGCTTTCAAAAATTATTAGAAGAAATTCAGGACTTTGAAGCAAATAAAACGTATTCTTATCATCAGCCTGTCAATGTCGTTCGCCTATTTGTAGATAAAGTGGAATCCATCGTTCGGGACTTACAATCAGAAGCGATTCCTTCAGAGTCTGAATCAATTTTGCAAGAAACAGCTCGTCTCGTTCACGAAGTATTCTTCTCCACTGACGCCTATACGCAAGAGAGATTTTTTATTTATCGTCACATATGGAGTGAACTCTTACAGAATAAAGAGCAACTGCACGAAGAAGAAAAACGAATCGATACGAAAATCAATCCACTTTCCAAAGCATTAGCATCTTCTCATCTACTCTTTTTAAATGACGAAGATTTACTAGCGATGGACTTACTCAAAAAACAGCCTGCTTCTGTTGTAAGTTTGTACTTCTATTGGTTAGAAGAGCTATTAAATACAATGCAATGGGATCGTGCGAAAAACTGGCTTTCCTTTACGTATAAACAAGTAAAGAAAACGATACATGAGTACGAAAATACTGTTTTTATCAAAGATATCGTTCGCTTATTTGTAAACATGTATGAAACATATGCAACCCATACAAACGAACAAGCCGGATTCGAAATGATATTGCAAGAGCTATTACCATATAGTTTCGCAAACTATGAACAATACGTACTCGCGAAAAAACAGTATCGTACATGGGCAGAACTCCATCTCTTACATGGGTTTGAAGCAATTGAAATTTTGAAAGAGCCGCTGAAAGATATTGAAAAGGAAGCGCCAGAAGCGGCACTCCCTCTTTATCACCTTGCTGCTACTGAGGCCATTGAAGAGCGAAATCGCAAATCATATAGACGTGCAGTTCGTTACTTAAAGAAATTACGTACATTATATAAACGATTAAAGCGCACCGATGAATGGGATGCTTTCATTATTCACATCGCAAACTTACATTCACGTCTACGTGCACTACAAGAGGAATTACGGAAAGGAAAATTAATCGATGATCAATCAAACTGAAGTAACAATTAGGCTCCAGCACGTTAGTCAAGGTTGGTTCCTTTGGGGAGAAGATGACAGCGGTACTCCATTATCCGTAACAAGCTGGAAACGAAATGCATTTACATGGCACTCTACTTCCTTCTACGGTACATTTCTAAAAGAAGCAACCTTTGAAGGAAAACAAGGTGTTATACTAACAAACGCACAAGCATTTGAATACATCGCGAATAAACCGATGAACTCCTTTGCCCATATTCAAATGAACGGTCCTATTACAGCACTTACGAAAGATGCAAATGAATTATGGGATGCCTTCGTCAGCGGTAGCTTCGTACCCGATATGGAGGGTTGGCCCAAACAACCATCTTGGAAAGTTCAACATACACCGATTGAAGATGACACATTAGCATCTCTTTTCTCATCCGCGGTAAATGAAAGCATATTACAAGATAACCGTTCGAACGACGGATGGGAAGATGCAAAGAGACTTTATGAACATTACGACTTTACGAAAAGACAATTGGACGCAGCACTACATGAAGAAGATTGGCTTCGAAAAATTGGTTACATTGAAGATGACCTTCCCTTTACAATTGGCCTAAGGCTACAAGAGCCGCAAGAAGAATTTGAAATGTGGAAGCTTGAAACAATTGTTACACCAAAGCGCGGGGCTCATCGCATATATGTATATGAGAGGATCGATTCTTTGCCAAAACGATGGCACGATTATGAGGAACGTATTCTTGAAACACAAGAAGGCTTCAGTAGACTTGTACCGTGGTTAAAAGACGGTGATACATTCCGAAGTGAACTCTTTGAAACAGAAGCATGGAACTTCTTAACAGAAGCAAGTAACGAATTACTTGCCGCAGGTATTACGATTTTATTACCATCGTGGTGGCAAAATTTAAAAGCGACAAAACCAAAATTACGTGTGCAGCTGAAGCAAAATGCCACACAAACGCAATCTTTCTTCGGCATGAATACACTCGTTAATTTTGACTGGCGCATTTCAACGAACGGCATTGATTTATCAGAAAGCGAATTTTTCGAACTCGTTGAACAAAACAAACGGTTATTCAATATAAATGGTCAATGGATGAGACTAGATCCAGCCTTTATTGAAGAAGTACGAAAGCTCATGAACCGCGCCGATAAGTATGGACTCGAAATGAAAGATGTCCTTCAGCAACATTTATCAAACACTGCTGAAACAGAAATTGTAGAAGAGGATAGTCCGTTTACCGATATTGAAATTGAACTAGATGGATATTATGAAGATCTATTCCAAAAATTATTGCACATTGGAGATATTCCAAAAGTAGATGTCCCTTCTTCACTAAATGCAACACTCCGTCCGTATCAACAACATGGCATTGAGTGGTTATTATATTTAAGGAAGCTTGGGTTCGGCGCATTATTAGCTGACGATATGGGGCTTGGAAAAAGTATTCAAACGATCACTTACTTACTATATATAAAAGAGAACAACCTCCAAACAGGTCCTGCCTTAATCGTGGCACCGACGTCTGTTCTTGGAAATTGGCAAAAAGAATTTGAACGTTTCGCACCAAATTTACGTGTTCAGTTACATTATGGAAGTAACCGAGCGAAAGGCGAATCATTTAAAGACTTCCTTCAATCAGCAGATGTTGTATTAACATCTTATGCATTGGCTCAGCTTGATGAAGAAGAACTTAGTACGTTATGCTGGGATGCTGTTATTTTGGATGAAGCGCAAAATATTAAAAACCCACATACGAAACAGTCAAAAGCAGTGCGAAACTTGCCAGCTAATCACAAAATCGCTTTAACCGGTACACCGATGGAAAACCGACTTGCCGAGCTTTGGTCTATTTTCGACTTCATTAATCACGGATATCTCGGCAGCTTAGGACAATTCCAGCGCCGCTTCGTCTCACCGATTGAAAAAGATCGAGACGAAGGAAAAATCCAACAAGTTCAACGTTTTATCTCACCATTTTTACTGCGACGAACGAAAAAGGATCAAACAGTCGCACTAAACTTACCAGATAAACAAGAACAGAAAGCTTACTGTCCACTTACCGGTGAACAAGCTTCCTTATATGAACAACTTGTTCAAGATACATTGCAAAATGTAGAAGGATTAAGCGGGATTGAACGACGCGGATTTATATTACTAATGCTGAACAAACTTAAACAAATTTGTAACCATCCCGCTCTTTATTTAAAAGAAGCAGAACCAAAAGACATCATCGAACGTTCCATGAAAACGAGCACACTAATGGAACTAATTGAAAATATAAAAGATCAAAATGAAAGTTGCTTAATCTTCACACAATACATTGGTATGGGGAACATGCTAAAAAATGTATTAGAAGAACATTTCGGTCAGCGCGTCCTCTTCTTAAACGGTAGCGTACCGAAGAAAGAACGTGACAAAATGATCGAGCAGTTCCAAAACGGAACGTATGACATTTTCATCTTATCGTTAAAAGCAGGCGGAACTGGCTTAAACTTAACAGCGGCCAACCATGTCATTCACTACGACCGTTGGTGGAATCCAGCTGTAGAAAACCAAGCAACAGACCGCGCATATCGTATTGGTCAAAAGCGCTTCGTACACGTTCATAAACTTATTACAACAGGGACACTCGAAGAGAAAATTGATGAAATGTTAGAGAGAAAACAATCACTAAATAACGCTGTCATTACAAGCGATAGTTGGATGACCGAACTATCTACAGATGAACTAAAAGAATTGCTTGGTGTATAAACAAAAGGAGCTAATCTCAAAAGATTAGCTCCTTTTTCTATTCCAAAACCAATTACTTATTATAATCCCTGTTAATCCGCCGCACGTATCCAGTAATGAATCTTGCCACATCGGTGTACGATCTCCCGTAGTCCATTGATGAATTTCATCAAATGTTGCATATCCTGCAACGAAAAGGAGAGCGTATATAAAACACCTTTTTCTCGAATAACCTAATCGATAAAAAGCGTAATACGTCAATGAACCGAGCATAAAGAACACCATAAAATGAGCACCTTTACGAAGGAAAAACTCAATAAATCCGCCTACACCTTTATTTGCAATGCTAACAGGTGTACCACCGCCGTAATCGATAGATACCCATGAAAAATGCTCTTTCACAAACTCCACATTTACATATTGTTCAATATCCGAACGCATATCCTGCTTTTTATATGGTTGTGCCGAGGAATAAAAAATCAGCCCCATCCATAGTAAAACAGGAATCCAAAATAACCATTTACGATTCATTCTTCCGAAACCCCTCTCTTAGTCTTTTAAGAGTACCAAAAAAAAGAATACATTTCACGCCAAAACATGACATTCACGCCCTATTTATATAGTGAAAGGGGGTGATAAACATGGCAGTCGAAACAATCGTAATGGATTTAACTTTACGTCTTGTCTTAAACAATGGATTAGATAAGAACGGAAAAACAGTTTTTAAGAACAAACAATTTAAGCGCGTAAAAACAAACGCAAACTTAGAGCAAGTACAAAACGTAGCACGTGCCCTTGCTTCCTTACAAGCATTACCACTTCACGCTGTACAACTTGTTAGCACATCAGATCTTTCTAGCCTATAAGATGAAACTTTAATTAGTGGGGGTTCATCCCCTCTGATTGTTAGCCAACACTAACAGCTGGATAAATAAAAAGGAGGAAATAAAGCATGCAAGTACTAGAATTAATTTTCGCGAAAGAAGATGGAAAAACCGTTGTTTTTTCTATCGAGAACCCCATCACACCCGTCGATGCACAAGTCGTAAATCAAGTAATGGATACCATCCTTGCCTCATCTGTATTTTCATCAATGAATGAAAATACCCGAAAAAAAGGCGCTCGTCTTGTAGAAAGGAATGTATCTGAAGTTCCAATTAACTTATAAACAAAAAGACGAATCTGCATCATTTTGCAGATTCGTCTTTTTTCTTCGGCATTTCAATTGGGATAAAGATTTTTGAAAACCCGACGCATACATATTTATAGTGTTCTCCGCCTATATCAAATTCAGTCTTATAAGTTGAGAAGAATATATAATCATCTCGCTTCGTATAATGATCGATTAATAACCCAACTTGCGGCTCAACATATTTTTTCGCCAACTTCTTACCAGCCGATGCTAAATCGCCAAGAAGACCCTCTTCATTTTCTTTTTGAACTTCGTCTAGCTTCTTACTCACATCATTACGTTTCATAAACTGCTTCGCTGCCCAGTCCGTATATTCACCTTTACTCGGGTTACTATTTGCTAAATATACTAGAAGAACAACAACTAGAGCCATAACAATATACCTTTTCTTCATACTATCTCACCGCCTACTCTTTTCTATTTTCATATATATGTACAAGCGATGCAAATTAGAAAGACTATCATCTATTGATTGTAAACGAATAGCCAAAATTTACAATACGAAACAAAAGATTAATATTCATTTTACTTAATTCGTATATAATGATATTAATAATATTTTATAAGGGAGGACTCAGAGTTATGAAAGACGAAAATGATATTTTTATTTCTAATTCTACAATGATGTTAGAGCCTTACAAGCACCCTTATTATCACACAAAAGTTATTGACAGTAGTGGGAACCATTTTTACTCCTGTCAAACTGCTCTTCAACTCATCAAGCAATCTTGCCTAACCAATGTTCATTCTACTTATCAAGGCAGACGTAATGCAGTTCAAACAAACTTTAAATTCAAACAGAATGCCCCAATTCCAATTAATCATAGAGAATATATTTGTGCTTTCCCAACAGAATCTCCTTCATCTCCAGACTGTATATGGCTATTTTATAACCATATATATGATATAGAGTTTTTCGAAAAGAGTAAAAAAACTACCATTCATTTTTCAAATGGTACCACTACAACAATACATATCAGTCCCCATAAGCTAAAACAACAATTATTAAAAGCTGGATACCTATTATCACGTATGAACATGCAAGATTCACTACAATTCAAAAACCTCTTATTACATTTACTACCTTAACAAAATAAGTAGAATGGAAAGCAATATCCCTTGCCTTCCATTCTTATGATACTATTTATCCTCTCAAGCTATTTCGCATTTTTTCAAGCGCCTGCCGGTATATCCACCTCACTTGATAATAGGTCATCTCTGTCTCTAAAGCGATTTCCCCCATCGTCTTTCCTACAAAAAAACGTTCAAAAATAATATACTTCTCCTTCTCATCTAATACACTCATAAAATCCTTCACTTTCATTGCAATATCTTCAAAATGAAAGATATCCTCATACTCTCCTACACATACACACTTTTCTCGCACTGTGAACTCTTTTTTCAACCTCTCCAATATATAACCACGTACCGTTACAACTGCATATGCAGGAAAGCTCCCTTTCTCCGCATCAAACTTTTCATACGCATGCCAAAGACCGATTAACCCACATTGATAATACTCTTCATAATCTTGATAAATACCTAGCTTCTTTATTTGATTCACAATCATACCTTCATACAAAACAACTGTCTCTGTAAAAGTCGCTGGCTTCACACAGTACCCGTTTCTAAAAGGTATACCTTTCTAGTATTCCGCGGTACCTTCACAATATAAAAATAAAGAAAGGATTTCACTGTGAGTAATTTCAAATACTACCGCTGAAATTTGAAATTACATGAAGTAGAATTTGAAATTCTGCTGGTGGTATTTGAAATAAGGGTAAAAATAAAAAAGGTGACTCTGAGGAGAGCCACCTTTTAGTCCAATCATATTATACCGGCAAACCTGGTAAAAACTTTGCCATCAATACAACAATCGCAGCTAAGAATACTGCCTTAATAATGAATAAAACGATAATTGGAATAGCTGCTTTCACTTTACTTAATCCTGCTATAACTTGTAATCCTAACCAAATTAAAACTAAATTCCATAAATAGAACACTTCAATTGAATTAGCGATTCCATATGCAAGTGAGCCTTTCTCAAATAACGGACCTAAACTTGTATACGCAGTTGGTGCAGCACCTAAAATTAAAGCTATAATACCATTAATGAGTCCACCAATAATAACAATAATATCCGCGTATACAATAATCATTACTATTTTTTTATAAGAAGTATCATTCCCGTAAAACATCATAAACACTTTATAAATAGCTGCAACAACTAATGTCGCAATCATAACACCTACTATTCCCCATATCGTACTAGAAATTACATCTGATACAAGCGAACCCTGCTCTGCAAGTGCACCACCTAATTTCTTTTGCATTTCAATCATCTCAGGTGATGTATACGTAATATACGAATTTAAACCACCTACAAGTCCTTGTAATAGCGCCACTATGAAGAACATACCCCAAACTTTCTCAGTCGTCTTCATTCTCTCAAACTGTAAACCAGGAGAAGTAATCATTCCAAACAACGATGGCTTCTCTCCGCCAGCTTTTTGTGTATTCACATTTGCTTCCATTATAACGCCTCCTTCTATTTATATAACCCGTTCTAACGGGCGGTTCACTTCCTCACATAGAGGCTACGAACCGCCCACTAGAACGGTAATTTGCAGTCGAGAGCCCCCCTCTCTACTACACTACTACTTACTCATAACGTAACGCTTCAATTGGATCTAATTTCGCAGCTTTGTTTGCTGGAATTAATCCGAAAATAATACCAAGTGTCATAGAGAACAGTACGCCTCCAACGACAACTTCCCATGAAACGAGTGGTGGCCATTTTGCGAATGTGGAAACGATATATGCCCCGCCATATCCAAGACCAATTCCAATTAAACCACCTAGAAGCGTTAACATAACTGCTTCAATTAAAAACTGTAATAAAATTTTACTACGCGTTGCTCCAAGCGCTTTACGTACTCCAATTTCACGCGTACGTTCTGTTACAGATACGAGCATAATGTTCATAACACCAATACCACCAACGACTAGTGAAATACCAGCAATGCCACCAATGATCATTGTCATAATACCTGTCATCTTTGAAATACCTTCTTGAAGTTCTTTTAAATTCATAACTTCGTACTTACCAGTTGCATCACTTGGTTTACGACTGTTTAAGACATCTGCAGCTTTTTTACCTGCGTTTTCTAAGTTATCTACATTTTTTGCTTGAACAGAAATATTTTGAATTTCATCTTTTCCATACAGTGTCGGCCATAATGAAATTGGAATTAATGCTTCTGATGGTCCCATTCCCATAAACTCGTTATCTGATTTGTAGACACCGATAATTTGCATCGGTTGACCCTTCATTTCAATAATTTTACCGACTGGATTAGCATCCTTAAATACCTTTTCTTCCATTTGTTTACTAATCATGACAACGTTATTACCTTGATCCACATCTGATTCTTGTAAAGAACGTCCCCTTAACAACTTTACCTTATTTACTGAAAAATACTCATTGTCTAATCCAGTAATACTCACCATTTCTATTTTATCTTCAATATCAAGTGGTTCCATACTTGAATTTGTTGTTACAACATGTGAGATTTCTGGAATTTTTTTAATTTCAAAAATATCTTCTTCAGTTATTTTCGGTGCTTCTACCATCCCCATGCCAAAAGGATCATTCATATCAGCACTATAATGAATTGGAACCGTTTGATTACCTGACCCAACAAATTGAGATTTCAGTGCAGCTTCCCCGCCTTGCCCAATCGCAACGACGGTAATAATAGAGCCTACACCGATAATAATCCCAAGCATCGTCAAAGCCGAGCGCAGTTTATGAGCTAAAATAGACGATAAGGCAATTTTCATACTATCTAGTAAACTCATACCGCACACCTTCTATCTTCTGTAATTTTCCCGTCTCGTAGTACAATGCGGCGGGAAGAATACGCTGCTACTTCCTCTTCATGCGTAACCATAACAATCGTCGTACCTTCTGCATTAAGCTTCGTGAAAATATCCATAACTTGCTCACCAGACTTCGTATCAAGCGCACCAGTCGGCTCATCGGCCATAATGAACGTTGGATTATTCGCAATCGCCCTTGCAATCGCAACACGCTGCTTCTGTCCACCTGATAATTCGTTTGGCAAATGATGCACACGGTCCGCTAATCCGACTTTACCTAACGCCTCTAAAGCACGCTTGCGACGCTCTGCCTTCTTCACGCCGCCGTATACGAGCGGAAGTTCAACATTTTCTACTGCCGAAAGACGCGGAAGCAAGTTAAAATGCTGAAACACAAAACCGATATATTCATTACGAATTAAAGCAAGCTTTGACTCGTCTGCTGTTAAGATATTCACATCATTCAGCATATATTCGCCTTCTGTTGGACGATCTAAACAACCGATAATATTCATAAGCGTTGATTTACCAGAACCAGATGGTCCCATAATCGAAACGAACTCGCCGCCTTGAATCGTTAAACTAATACCGTGCAAAATCGGCACTGCCAATTTTCCTTGATAATACGTTTTAGCAATATGATTTAACGTGATCATTTCTCTTTCACTTCCATTCCGTCATACACATCGTCGGAAGGATTTTTAACCACCTTTTGCCCCACTGTTACGCCTTCTACAACCTCTGTCCAGTCTCCATCAGTAGAACCTTTTTTCACATTTTGTTTACGAAGCTTTCCTTTATCCTCAACATAAACAAATGCATCATCATCTTTTTCTACAATGCTCTTAGTCGGAACGGCAACCATCGTCTTATTCTCTAAATTTACTTGCAGAGAAACGTGATAACCTGGAGATAAACCATCTTGACTATCAAGGCTTGCTTTATATGTATATTGAGACATATTTTGAGTCGATTCACCCATACCACCAGCTTGAGCCATCTCTGCACTCGTTGGGAATTCACTTACCTCTGTAATCTTACCTGTCCACTTCTTCTTATTATTTGCTTTCGCAGTTACAGTAAATGTTTGATCCTTTTGAATTTGTGACTTTTGAAGTTCGGTTAACGTTCCTTGAACTTGGAACGGATCTTTAGAAGCCACTTGTAAGAAGGCTTTCCCTTGACCACCTAACGCTTGAGATGAACTTTGCGCCGCATCTTTATCTAACTTTTGAACAACACCAGCAAAATTACTATAAATCGTAAGCTCTTTCTGCTTTTTACTTAACTCTTCTTTCTGCAACTTCCCTTTTTCTTTCTCCAGATCAGTTGTCTTTTGCGCCATCTCTAATTCACTTACTTGCTCTTCCATCGGATCTGTTACTTCTTTCCCAGCTCCGCCATCTTTCGCCTTCTTAATTTCTTTCTTCAACGAATCAATCTTCTTCTTCCCTTGATCATAACGCATATCTGCCATCTTCTGATCAAGCTCAGCTTGCTTCATTTGAAGATTAATCTCTTCATTATCATAAGAGAATAACTTCGTACCTTTCTCTACCTCTTGTCCTTCTTTTACCTCAATATCTTTCACTTTTCCTTTAGTCGGATCCGCATAAAAACTTTCGATATTCCCAGGTTTCACCTGACCAGAAATTAACTTCGTATTATTCAGCTTTCGCTCTGTTACTTTCTCAAAACTTACAGCATCAGCAGATGTTGATGCTCCCTTTTTCTTGCCTTGCATAATAAAAATATTAACTGCTGCTACAATAACAATTAGTGCAATAACCCCGATAATAATCCATTTCTTCTTCTTGTTTGGAGTACGAACCGTATTTGGTACCATAGTCTCTCTCCTTTTTATAACTTAATAGTTTAATATAAAAATTGTATAAAACTTTCTGAAAATGAATTACATATTATTACATTATTTTTACAAAGTTTTACACATCCATTTATATTGTAACAAAAATTCCAATGATTAGAAATATGACATATTGTCTTTTAAGCTAGATTTAAGGAAAGATTATATTATATAGAAAAAGCCATCCAAAATGATAATTGGATAGCTTTTCAAACAAAATATTACGCCGCTTTAGGAGCTTTGCTCTCGTGTCCACGTTGAACGATGAACAAGAAGATCGTTGATAAAATGGCACCTGTTAATAGTAAGATAAAGCAGCCATCCCAGCCAGAACGATCAACAATAACACCGATTGCTGCGTTTGCTACAAGACTTCCGCCTACATAACCGAACAGACCACACATACCAACTGTCGTACCTACTGCAAATTTCGGTACTAATTCCATCGCACTTAAACCGATTAAGAACTGTGGTACATAAATTAAACAACCGATAATAGAAACTGCAATACTTACAACAAGTACGCTAGTTGCTTGCCAATATATAAACGTACCAATAACAACTCCAACCATACTAATGATACATAATGGCATACGTTTTCCTTTAAATAATTTATCACTTAAAAAACCAACGATTAATGAACTTGGAATTGCCATACCTTCAAAGATTGCGTACGCCGCGTGTGCTTCATTTTTTGAGAAGCCTTTAACTGTCGTTAAATAAAGTGGAACCCAGTTAATAACACCGAAACGAATTAAATAAACAAATGCATTTGCAATACATAAGAACCATACAAATTTATTTTTCACTACATATTTCATTAAAATTTCTTTTGGTGACATCTTGTTAGCATTATCTGCTTTTTCAAGGTTTTCATAATCATTACGATACTCATCAATTGGAGGAAGACCTTCTGATTCTGGTGTATCCTTCGCATTAATCCAAACAAGAACTGAAATTACCATTGCGATAATTGCAGGGAATATAAACACGCCGCCTTGCCAATGATTTTCACCAAAAATACCAACACCAATTCCAACTAATGGTGGCACAAGCATTCCACCAACGTTATGTGAAATATTCCAAAGGCCTGTTTTCGTACCGCGTTCTTTCTTTGAGAACCATTTCGTCATAACGATACTACAAGGTGGTGCTCCCATACCTTGTACAATACCGTTAAGAACAAGTAATGTAACAATCATCCCAAAGGATGAAGCAAAACCGAAACAAATATTTACAAGCCCTGATAGGAATAAACCGACTGCGATAAAGCGCTGGGCGAAAGCTTTATCTGACAAATTCCCCATAAAGAACTTACTAAACCCATAAACAATTGCCATTACTGAGCCTAGTAGACCAATTTCAGCTGTACTAAAACCATATTCTTGTACTAAATACGTACTTGATAACGTAAAGTTACTACGAACTAAATAATAAGCAGCGTACCCAACTGAAATTCCGATTAACACACGAATACGTAGTAATCGATATACACGGTCGATCATATCCGCTGGCAATCTCTCAATTGCAGGTGCTGGCTTGAGCCATTTAAACATATTCTTTCGTCTCCTTTTCTCACTTCTGAGAGAGACGCTGTCTATTCCAGATCTCGATTATTCCGCTATTTGATATATTTTGGTTCGTTCTTCTAACCGGCTGCCCTTCTATTTCTTTCTCATTCTTCGCAAACATCGTTGGTACGCCAAACGAAACTTTTTCTAAAATGTGACCCGCTTCTTCTGATAAACAATAATCAATAAATAAATCTGCAATAATACCATTCGGTGCACGTTTTAGTTTCGAAATCGCATTAACAGATAATCCTGTTTGCTCAGGTTCGTTACTTAAAATAGGAAAGCCTTGTTTTTGAAGCATTCTCTGATCTCCCATGAAATTGATGCCTATCATATATTCACCACTCGCAACAAGTTCTGCTGGTATGTAACCATTCACCGTTACTTCTCCAACTTGTCCTGCAAGGTTCTTAACATATTCCTTCGCTTCCCCTTCACCTAAAGTATCAATAAGTGATTGAAAAAACGTATATGCTGTACCTGAAACATTTGGATCCGGCATAACAATCTTTCCCTTATATACTGGATTTAACAAGTCTTTCCACCTTGATGGATAGGGAAGTCCGAGCGGCGCTATTTCTTCATTCCACCGCTCTTTATTAAGAGCAATTGCCAGCTTCTCCACCTCATAACCGTACCAATAACCGTCTTTATCTTTAACAGTTTTTGAAATACGATTCGCATGCTGACTCGTAACAGGAATAGATAGATTTTTTTGCTTCATCATTTGATGCGCGTCTACCGTACCGCCAATAATAATATCGGCTTTCGGATTTCCAGCTTCCTCTTCTACCCTCCGAAGAAGCTCCTCTGTCGAAAGACGAATAAATTCATACGTACAGCCGCGCGGTTTACAAAATGATGAAAGCAAGGCTTCCCCAACTTCCTCACGGGCTGCTACATACGCAACGAGATGACGATCATCCAAAATAGGGAGACCACTTTTATTATATTTAATAGAGGTTGTATCTCGAGAGCAACTAGACATCGCTCCTCCAATTACTAGCAAAAAGAAGAAAAAGGCTATCTTTCTCATGACACATTCTCCTTTACAAATAAATTTGCGAGGGAGCTTTTCATATACATGACATTCCCATTATTATCACCGAGATATTGCACAACAAAATAAGACGGATACACAGAAATAGTAAGAATGTCTTCACGTTCATTCTTTATACGCTTACCTATTTTATAAGCGGTAATATAAGCAATCGGTTCATTCTGTGATTGTAATAATTTCTGTATTTCTCCGTAATCTGTAATTTGCTTTGCGTACCGAATCGAATCAAGTATGTGCGTAAGATTCATCGCACGTTCTACATCACCTTGGCGTACTATGACATCCTGTGCTGACGCAAAAAAGTCACTAATACGCTCTGGTGTGTAATACAGGCTTAACAAATACGTTTGAAATGCTGAAATCATTGGATCCGTACCATTCTTTCCGTACATATCAGCCCCGTACTGGAACAAGTCACCTACTGCAAAAGTACGTTTATGTCCGTTCAAGTACGTTACTTCTCCAGTAAATACTTGTTCTTGAATCTTAGCTTCTCTCGGGTTTATTTGAATTTGGTCAAAGAATGAAACAATCGTATGCAAACGAACTTCATCCGTTATAACAATTTCTCCCCACTTTTCATGCCTAACCTTCATTTCAGTAGGCAGGGATTCATTCACTCTTTGTAAAACAGTTTGTTTGTCATTCACTATTGTGATTCGATTATATATTTGCTTCTCCATCACATAAAACAAAATAAGAGAAACGATTATACAAAGGACAAACATAAGGATTTGAAATGATAGCCTTTTCATTTCTGCCTACCTCCAAGATAAAAAAACGTTGTTTCGAAAATACCGCATAATTGTTTCATAAATGTATCATTTAACCGCTTTCAAGTTTTTTATGTCTTCCATCCGTCTCGGAAGCAAGAATGTAATAAATATTGTAGTGCCTATTTCTTCACTACTCTCAATCCGCATACTTCCGCCCTGCTTATCCATAATCTCCTGACAAATATACAAACCGTAACCATTCCCGTAACTAGAAGGAAGTACCTTCCCTTCTGGCGATTCATTCCACTCTGCAAGCACACCTTCATCTATACCAATGCCATCATCATGAACAAAAACCTTTGCCTCACGTTCATTTACAATTACATTCATACGAATGTGCGTAGCATCGCTATATTTTATCGCATTATCAAGCACGTTTAAGAAGATCTGTTTCGTCTTATCGAAATCCGCAACAACATGTACATCTGTTAACTCATTGATAACTTCAATCTCAAATTTCTGCAGACGAGGTTTCACAATTGAAACTGCTTCTTCGGCTAATTCTTTTATATTCACAACTGTAGGTGACACTTCAAACGTACTCGTTCCGTACTTTGAAGACTTAAGTAATTCCTCTACAAGTGATAATAAACGCTCACTTTCTACAGCCACATAACGCAAGCTCTCCTGTACATCTTCCTTCGCCTTTAACTTCGGAATTAAATCCACATAGCCAATAATCGCCGTTAGCGGTGTTTTCAGCTCATGCGTAATGCGGTCTAAGAAATCTTTCTGTTTCTCTTTCTCCTCTTTCAATTGCTTAATATGCAGCTCAATTCCATCAGCCATCGCATTAAAAGATGCGGAAAGCTGAGCAATTTCCACATATTCATTTAACTCAATCTTACTTTTATAATCACCATTCGCAAGCCGATGCGCCATTTGTCTTAACTGATCAATCGGCTTATGGAGAGACTTCGCCAAACGAATTGCAAAGAAAATACCCGCAGCTACGAGACAAAGAGACGTCATTAAGAACGTCCAACCGACATTTGTTAAAACTTCCTTCTCACCCGTTAACTCATTTATAAAACGAACACTTCCAATGACATCGTTCCCATAATAAACTGGGCTTGAAAACAAAAGAATTGGAGCTGGGTCTCCCTCTTCAAAAACATAAGATTTCTTCCCCTTCAAAGAGCTCTCAATATCAATATTCCGATGGAGAAGTGCTCCTTTTTGCGTATCCGCAACAACATCTCCATTCTTCCCAATCATCTGTACACGGACATCCATGCGCTTTGCTAAATACGAAGCAATTAAAAGTGAATTCGGACCGAGCGTCTCCACCTCTGCTTCCTTCTCTAAATAATTCATCGTATAAATTTGTGCTTCTACACTTAACTTTTCTAAAGAATTTGCCGCGTTATGATACATATTCTTTTCTAACGTAATATAAACAACTCCGTACAAAAGAACAAAAATTGGGATTAACAGTCCAACTATTCCAAACACCATATTTCTTTTTAAAGACATACCATCACCACTTAACAATCTAGTTTATAGCCAACGCCATAAATTGTCTTAATATATTCCCCGCTATTCCCTAGCTTCTTCCGCAGTCTTTGCACCATAATATCAACCGCTCTCGTATTTCCGATATACTCAAACCCCCATACTTTCTCAAGCAACTCATCCCTCATAAATACACGCTGCGGATTGGAAACAAACAACTGACATAAATTAAACTCTCGGTACGTTAACTGAATTTCTTGTCCACTAACATGCACTTTTCTTTCCTTAGGACAGATCGTTATCTCTCCCGCCTCGATTACCTCATGACTTACCGTTACCTCTTTCTTCTTCACACGTCGCGCCATATTCTTGACCCGAAGAATAAGCTCCGCATAATTGAAGGGCTTCGTCACATAATCATCCGCCCCAAGCTGCAAGCCAAGCAATTTATCATTCATCTGACTCTTCGCAGTTAACATGAGTACTGGAATATCCCTATCCTTCTCACGGAACAGACGAAGTAACTCATACCCATCTGTATCTGGAAGCATAACATCCAAAATCAATACATCCGGCCCTTCCTTCCATCTCTCTAAAGCTTCTCTCCCGTCAGCCGCAGTCAACACCTCGTATCCTTCCATCTCAAGCTGCATCCGAATCAAATTACGAATACTCGATTCATCATCCACTACAAGTATTTTCATTATTTTCCTCCTTCCATCCTGTATTATAGTACAGTTTAGTATAGCAAAAATCTTATAAAAAAAGAGAGGGTATTGTCGAACATATGTTGAACGACAATACTCTCTCTTTCAATTATTATATCTATTTATCATACCCATTAGGTTTCTTCTGATGCCAATTCCAAGCATGCTCAATGATTGTCTTCACATTTACATACTGAGGATCCCAACCTAACTTCTCTTTCGCTTTCTGAGAAGAAGCAACTAAACGTGCTGGATCTCCCGCACGGCGTGGTGCTACCTCAGCTGGAATTTCATGATTTGTAACTTCACGAACCGCATCAACGATTTCTTTTACACTGAAACCATTACCATTTCCTAAGTTATAAAAATCACTCTCTCCGCCGTTCTGTAGGTCCTTAAGTCCTAAGAAGTGAGCTGCCACTAAATCTTCAACATGAATATAATCACGGATACAAGTACCATCTGGTGTATTATAATCATCACCAAACATCATAATCTTCTCACGTTGACCTAACGCCACTTGCAATACAAGAGGAATTAAATGCGTCTCTGGACGGTGATCTTCTCCAATAATACCATTTGGAGTTGCACCAGCCACGTTAAAGTATCTGAAAATCTTATAACGTAAATTAGAAGCTTGGCTATACCAATGAAGCATCTTCTCGATTGCTAACTTCGTTTCTCCATACGTATTCGTTGGATTTGTCATTGTTTCCTCAGTAATAAGGTCTACATCTACCTCACCATACGTCGCCGCAGTAGAAGAGAAAATGAACTTATCTACCTTAAACTCATCCATTACCTCTAATAAGCAAAGTGCACCATACACATTGTTATTATAATATTGAAGAGGCTTCTCCATACTAACCCCAACTAAAGAATCAGCTGCGAAATGCATAACAGCCTCAATATTTTCTTGTGTAAAAACATCTCTTAAAAATGCTTTATCACGAAGGTCGCCATTATAAAATTTCGCACCTTCCGTAATTGCATCCTCATGACCCGTTTGTAAGTTATCTACTACTACTACAGATAAACCTTCATCTACTAATTTTTTCACAGCGTGAGAACCGATATAACCAGCTCCGCCGCAGATTAGAATTGAATTCATAGTCTTCCTCCTACATATATTAGGATTTCTTATTCACTCTCTTATTATAAAAGGTATACGATTGCTCGTATACCTTTTGTGTACCTTTATTACTTAGCAACGAAATAATCCGTTACATATTGTGCCCAAACTTCGTGGCCTTTAGCACTTTGTCTAAAGAAGTTGAATCATTACTTATTACTTATTACTTAGTCACTTCAAGATGCGTTTTTAATTTATTCGTTAAATCTTGTTTTGCTGCATCTGGAACATAGTAGTACCAAATGCCATTAGCAGCCTTGTGACCATCACCTGGGATTTGGATATCCTCACTATTTTTCAAGCAATCTTTATAGTTCTTTTGCATATCAAACATTTGATCTTGCGTTAAGTTTGTCTTCACATTCTTTTGAATTGCTGCTAATACATCTCCATAACCTGTTAAAGAAGAGAAGCTTGCGCCCTTCTTAATAACAGCCTGCATTACTTGACGCTGACGCATTTGACGTCCAAAGTCGCCACGTGGGTCTTCTTTACGCATACGTGTGTATGCTAGGGCTTGGTCACCTGTTAAATGAATATTCCCTTTTTGGAAGTGCTTCCCTTCTAGAGAGAACTCCAAATCATTATTTACATCTACCCCACCGACTGCATCAACGATATCTTTAAAGCCTTCCATGTTCACTTCAATATAATAATTAATAGGAACATTCAAGAAGTTTTCTACGGTCGCTACAGACATATCTACTCCGCCGAATGCATAAGCATGATTGATTTTATCGCTTTTACCTTTTCCAACAATTTCTGTATAAGTATCACGAGGAATACTTACTGTTTTCATAGAGTTATTTTTAGGATTTAATGTAATCACCATTAAAGAATCTGAACGCCCTTTATCATTACCGCGCTCGTCTGCCCCTAGTAATAAAATTGACACGGGTTCACTCTTACTAACTTTTTCTCCAACATTACTGTTGTTTTGATCTCGTTTTAAAGGTTTATGCACTTCTTTTAATGTATTAGATACAGAAGAATATACATTATAGGCATAAACTCCTCCACCTATGATTAGTACCCCAAGAATACCGAGTACCCAAAATAAAATTTTCTTTTTCATTATTGTAACCTTCTTTCTTAAGCCTAACTTACAATACATATAAATCCTATTATACAAAAAAAAAACTTAATAAAACCAAATAATATAGCAATCCACAAAAAATAGACAAACAACAATTATATATTGTTATTTGTCTATCACATATCTTAATATATTTATTCTTTCTTGTCACCAAGCGCAAACGTGATTTCTGTTTCACAAGCAATTTCACCATCTACAGTAGCAATTGCTTTTCCTTTTCCAATTGCTCCACGTACACGTGTCATTTCAACTTCTAAACGAAGTTGGTCACCTGGACGGACTTGTCGTTTAAAACGGCAATTATCGATGCCTGCGAAGAATGCTAAGCGACCACGATTCTCTTCTTTCTTCAACATAGCAACAGCGCCAACTTGTGCTAAAGCCTCCACAATTAAAACACCCGGCATTACAGGATAATCTGGAAAATGTCCATTAAAAAATTCTTCATTAGCTGTAACATTCTTTATCCCAATAGCACGCTTTCCTTCTTCTACTTCTAAAACTTTATCCACTAGTAAGAATGGATAGCGATGAGGAATTATTTCTTTAATTTGTTGAATATCTAGCATACACTTCTCTCCTTAAACAAGATTGGTCATACCACCGGAAGTTATACTATCATTATCCCATCTTAAATCCCATTTGTCATTATAAAAAAGGATTTCAAGATTTCTCTTCTAAATAAAAAAATGTATACACTCTTTTCAATATGTATTATCACTGACACGGAGGTTGAAAAGAGTGTATACCCAAGTTAGGGAAAGGCAAATTATATCAAATATATTAAGCCTTAATGTCGTATTCAAGATTCATTATATATGACAAAAATAAGAAATTAAAACCCAATTTTCGACCTTTTTCGTATTAATTCCCTAATATTACTCATTATTTCTCTATTTTCCTTACATTCTCTTAAATGTGATATTTAGAAATATGAATTTTAATAAAAAATTATTAAAATAAAAGCAAAAAACGCTTGTAATAGAATTTACATACTTATATTATAATAAAATAAACATGGGATTTTAACCCAATTATTCAAATACCTTTATTTTTAGAAAGGGATCAAAAAATGGCAAAAGGTATACATACTATAGAGTTAAATACTTCACCAGATCTAATTTGGAAATTTATTAGTGATATAAACAATTGGGCTCCACTAGTCACAGGTTATGTTAAACATAAAGTTATTGATGACAAACATTCGACTTGGCGTTTGCACGGTGATTTAGGATTTATTAAACGAGACGTTAGTCTAAATGTTGAAATTATTGAATGGCAAATGCCTAATAAAATTAGCTTTACGATGACTTCTCCAACAAAAAAATTAATTGGTAGCGGCTTTTTTCACGCTGAATCAATCTCCCCTTCTACCACAAAAGTAACAAGTCAGTTAGAATTGCGAACAACTGGCAAAGTATCTTTTGTTTTTAACAGTGCAATAAAACCCTTTGTTCCTAAAATGACAAAGCAACTTTCTAAAAAAGTGGCAGATAAATTAATGAAACAGTGATAAAAAACCATCTCAGAAATTTATTTTGCAATAAATTTCCGAGATGGTTTTTTTGAAAGTTAATTATTAACCATTTCTTTTTGTAATAACTTCTCCATATAGCTTAATAATTCATTCTTTAATTCATCATGCTGTAATGCCATTTCAATTGTTGTCTGAATGAATCCAAGCTTCTCTCCAACGTCGTATCGCTTTCCTTCGAAGTCATAGGCAAATACTCTTTGTATCTCATTTAAACGCTGAATAGCATCCGTCAACTGAATCTCGCCGCCTGCTCCTGTTTGTTGATTCTCTAAAAACGTGAAGATCTCAGGTGTTAATACATAGCGCCCCATAATTGCTAAGTTAGATGGTGCTGTTCCTTGATCTGGTTTCTCTACAAACTTACTAACCTGATAACTACGACCATTTTGTACTAGTGGATCAATAATACCATAGCGATGTGTTTCCGTCTCTGGAACAGTTTGAACACCAATTACCGATGATTGTGTTGCCTCATATTGATCCATTAATTGACGTAAGCATGGTGTTTCAGCTTGTACAATATCATCACCAAGTAAAACAGCAAATGGCTCATTACCAATAAACTTACGAGCACACCATACAGCATGACCTAAGCCTTTCGGTTCTTTTTGACGAATATAGTGGATATTAATTTTAGAAGACTCTTGCACCTTCTTAAGGATTTCATGCTTACCCTTTTCTAGTAAGTTCTGTTCCAACTCAAAAGAATGATCAAAGTGATCTTCGATAGCACGCTTTCCTTTTCCAGTTACAATAATAATATCTTCAATTCCAGATTGAATCGCTTCTTCTACAATGTATTGAATTGTTGGTTTATCAACAATTGGTAACATTTCCTTTGGCATTGCTTTAGTTGCTGGTAGGAAACGAGTTCCTAATCCAGCTGCTGGGATAATGGCTTTTTTTACTGTTTTCAATGATACTCCTCCTAATTTATAAGATTTTCTTTTAATCATACAATGCATAAAATATTTTTCTATTTTAAAAAAACAAGAGATATTTTTGATTATTTTTAACAAATAACTATGACCCCTATATTTTATAAACAATAAGAAGGATAAAACAAACTGTGCTACTCTCAGTATATCATTTCTTTTTACCATCAGAATCAGATATAATTCAATTTCTCATACCATCGTTTACAATTCAATTTTCCTTTTCTAGTTGGTTAGGTTAATATGCGCATTACATTTCACATTCTCGACAAGGTGAAATATCATTTAAAAATTATATTTGACTATAACGATAAAAATAACAAATTGTAATGCCTTGCAATTAAAATGCATAGTATTAATAAATAATCATTAGACTTTCCGTTAAAATATTCCTCATTTTAATTATACACTCTTCTTCTAAGTCTAGAGTTTTATTAACATATACAACTCAGTAGCAACAAAGAATAATTTCTGTAATTTATTAAATATCCCTAGCATAATACTTTCTTCCTATATCAAATTAATCATACTACCTAACAGTGTAAATATCATTATTGTTTTCCATTTACCTATAAAAACCTTTTATATAATATTTATAAAATACTTTTTTGTCTATCCCAAATATTACTATTCGTTGTGTATATTGTTTGAACATTGTATACTTAATATGATTTTTGTATATTATTATTTCTATATATATTTTCTTATCTATTTGTCTTTATACATTTATATTTTCAGCAAATATAATTAATAAAAATAATTAAAAATTTGATTCAAGGAGTATACTATGAGTGGCAAAATCGAAGTACACTATAAAGCAAAAAACGGCATTGAACTAACCTATATGGAAGATCCTTATCCAGTGCAAAACTTTAAAGGTGAGCGAAAATTATTAGTTATTTTCCAATCATTAGGTAATGAAAATTCAGATGATGCTAGGCATCGCTATCCTTATACTTTAATTGATGGTTTAAAATTTTATAACTGTAGAAAAATTTATATAAAAGACGATATAGGGCATGTAGGTAGTTACTATTTAGGCCTAAACGGAAAATTTGATGTTCATGATGCAGTACTCGAATTTTTAAAACTAAAAATCAATGAATACAAAATTCTAAAAGAAGACATTATTTTCTTTGGCCCTTCTAAAGGTGGCTATGCTGCACTAAATTTCGGATATGAATTAGGTGTCGAAAATATATTAACTGCCGTGCCACAATATCATCTTTATAACTTTATTGAGCAATATAAAAGTTTTCTAACATATATTCTACCTGAAACTATTACAGAGGAAACAAAAGCATTTTATAATAATTATCTAGGGAATGTAATTAAAGAAAGTCGATATAAACCAAATGTTTATTTAGTTACATCACAACATGACAATTTGTATGATGATCATATTATTCCGTTAATAGAATCAATAAATAAAACCGGCTCCAATCTATTCATTTATGAAAATAACGAAACGTACGTTACTAGACATAATAATGTTGTTGTAAATACAATGAATGAAATACTTGCTATTTTAAGTATGCTTTTGTGTGATGATAAAATAAAAACGTTCTTCAACCCACAATTATACAATACACAGAAATAAAAAACTAAAAAATCAAGCACTTACAAGATGGTTCCGGTATTCAACCGAAGCTATCTTTTTTAATGTACACTGATAACGAGTATAATTATATTCTTCCATATAATCCTTTTGGGTGAGCTCCATAGATTCAAATGCTGGATAATCTTTATACTCCCATTCATCTTTCATATGACCCCAAAAGGGTTCCACCCTCGCATTGTTTAAGTAATTGCCTCTATGGGGCATAGATTGTCTAACTCTCATGTCTCTTATAACGCTTCTGAAATTCAAGGTGTATATATTGAATACCTTGATCCAAATATAGAAACGTTTCAGGATTAGTGACTTTTCCAAATCTCTCTTTCAAGTTATCTAATATTGAATAAACAATATCTATTTGTAAAGAAGAAGAGACATAATAGACTAAAACTTCTCTTGGTGTGCTGTCTTTTATACTTGATAAATAAGCTTTCTTTCCTTCGTAATTACACAAAAAAAGAGCTAACTCTAGTCAATAGCTCCTTATCAACTTTGCGAGTCAGCTCTTTTCATATCAAATTAATTTATATAGATGTCTGCACAAGTATTTCTTTTACGTTCTTTTTTGACTTTTTTTGTACTTGTTCTTCTAATATACGATCCCATTTTCCACCGACAACATTAAATGTATACTTTTCAACATTCTTTCTTGCCATTCGACCGTACTCTTTTCGTAATTCTTCGGATTCAATTAACATCATCAATGAATTAGCTAGTTCCTCTAGATTTCCTTCTTCAACTAGAATACCATCTTCTTTATGTGTAATGACTTCTCTAGGGCCTGTACAAGCAAAACCTACACACGGTACCCCAACGGACATTGCTTCAATAATTACCATTCCAAAGGATTCATATCTAGAACTTAAAGCATATATCGAAGAGTTGCGCATTTCATCGATAATATTATTTGTCTTTTGCATAAGGAAAATATTATTATAAGCTTTTTCCTCAAAGATTTTTTCGCGAAGTACCTCTTCCTCCACTCCAGACCCAAAAATTTTCAACTTCCAATCAGGGTGTTTTTTTATAACATTAGCAAAAGCTGGAATTAAGAGATCAAATCCCTTTTCATGAGCATAACGTCCAGCTGCAATGACTACTTTTTTATCCAGCTTTGCTGTTTCTTTTGGAATATCGGTTGCATTTTCTATTTTATATAAATCCACTTTACTTCCCTTTAATAACTGCTCATAGTCATTAATTTCGGAGTCTGTCAAACATGTTAGAGCATCTAGCTTTTTATAATGTTTCTTTATTTTATTTTGCAATCCTGGTGCATGACCAGCAAAATATAAATGCTCTTGTCCAACTTTGATTACATCTTTCTTTACAAACTTTGTAGCTAGAATATTAAAAGAGGGTATTGTCGTAATTAAAATTCCTTTGTTTATCTTTTTAAGTGCTGCAATGATTTTAAAATCTACAAATAAATTAAACATCTGATACAAATCTTCACTTTTATCTATGAAGACACTAGGGAATTTCATTAGTATTCTTTTAATGATTTTTTGATATAACGGTGTGTTTTTACCAAATAATTTCCCCTTTCTTGCATCAAAGATGGGGATAATCTTTACTTTTTTATCAATATCAAACATCGGAGTAGCACTTGTTCTTCTCACACTAATAATTTCTACTTCATGGTTTTTAGCAGCGAAGTAATTTGCTGTATTTACAACAGTTCTTACCGTTCCGCCCATTCCATAAATATTATATACAAGAAATGTAACTTTCATTTTTTTCACCTCACTATTTAGTCGTTACTTTATTAGATAATTTCTCAATTTCATTATAAATCCGTTCAAAGTTATGCTTATCATGATAAGCATAATATTTTTTAGAATTTATATTATATTTCGGTTTATACTTGAAATCATTTTTAGCATAATCGCTTACGTATTTAATAACTTCATCTCTTGTCAGTGCAATATCCCCAACTAGATCTTTTCTTAAATCTACATAGGAACCTCTATGTTTCAAATAATCATTTACATCAAAATGATAGAAGACTGTTGGCTTTTTCAAATAGTTAAAATCAAATACAACACTTGAATAGTCCGTAATCATTAAAGAACTGTTTTGCATCAATTCTTTTACACTTTCTTCACCCAATTTAACAACTTGTATTCTTTCATTTAAAGATGCAAATTCGTCCATATATTTTTTTTGAATTTCAATGTGCGGGAAGAACTTAAGTACTAAATCATGCTTTTCAAGCAAATCATGCAATTTTTTATCTTGTAATAATCCATGGTAATTTATAAAGAAATCAGAAGCTAAAAATCCTTCTTTTGAACCAATCACCCATTCTCTCCATGTAGGCATAAGAAGAATTTCTCTCGTTTTCTTATCTTTACTCTTGTCTACCAACGAATCAAACCTAGCTAAGCCCGTAACCATGATTTGCTTCTCTTTAAAGTTCATTTCATTGATCATGATATTTTTTTCATGTTCGGAAGAAACAACAAACTTTTTAATCATTCCATTATATGAATTTCTATTAAATTGCAATTTTTTCATGGCAATAATACCATGTTGCAAATAGATAACTTTTTTTGTATTACTCGCCATCTTATTATGAACAATACTTGGAATAACATCCCTAATTCCATGACTTACAATTGTATATTCACTTAAGTAGTATAAAACAAGATGTTTAAAGCTATCGTATCGCACAACTTTATCTTTATATGGTAAGAGATTGTCGATATTTTTATTATTTTTCTTGCTCACATAATACGTCTCTTCTTGGACATTCTTCTTAATACAAGATTCAAAAAAGGCAAATCCGTTATCTTGTGCAACTTCTCCTAAATTCTCACCAATAAGCCATACCGTTTTTTTTCTAAACTTGCTCCATAATTTAGCGACACCTTTTGCCGCTAAAAATCTTATCTTCTCATTTGGTTTCTCATGAACCCTTAAGTTTCGCGTTTCAAGTGACATTACTCTACTCTTTGTATCAAAGAAAATTGACATATATAACTCATCTGCTACTTTTATCGCATTTGATTTAAAAGTCGAATTCTTATTAATAACATCTAAATCCTTACCAAATAATTTTGCTTGAACGATATTATTATTCACTCGTGCAGAAAAATAAATATCCCACCTACCTTGTTCATATGACTCAATAGATTTGATAAATGCTTGATCCATACTACATACATATTCATTTTCACTATTCGACTGAAGCTGCTGTTTTACGATTTCTTGTGTTTGACTATGCTTCAAGACTAATTCTGCGCCTTGCAATACAAAATGGTCTTGTATTGTTAGCTGAATTGTAAATTTCACATGCCTTTTCTTTACATCCATCATGATACAATGTGCTTGAAGAGAATTTCGTATTGAAATAGACAGTTCATTTTTATTTGTATAGTAAGGTCGAATTTGTATTGGATATCCATTAGCGTCTTTGTTTAATGGTGGATAAATCATTATCTTTGATTTATTTTTAATGTCATTTAAATTAGAGGCTAATTTAAATTCAATGTTATTACCATTACTCTCAACCTGAACCATAAATTTAAAATTCACTTCACCAATTTTAGCAATATCAAATGAATCCCAGTCATATGAGCTACTAAAATAGTAGCCACCATCTCCTTTTGAAAATTTATTTGTACACTTCATTTTCAAATTTAAGGATTCTTCATAAAGATACACATCTTTTAAAACATAATTGATATCTGAGATCCTTACAAAACCTTTTACAATTAACTTACTCGCTTCATAGTCAACTCTAATAACATCACAGTATACTCCTTCATTTCTAATTAATACTGCTAAATTATTATCTAGAGTTACGTATGGACGAATTCTCTTTATAGCACCTGATTTGTTATAAAATGTCTTAGGTATAATTAAAAAATCTGCTTTTGAATCCGGATTAGAACCTAGATTTAATGGAATCTTATTTCTGATTCCTTGCACTTTAAAGCTTACGAATACATCCCAAATTCCTTTTTCTTCAAAGAAGTCGCCTTCTTCAAAAACAATGGTCTTTTTAAACAAATCATTCGTTATACTGATAGGGTGAGATTGTTCCCTTTTTGTATCTCTTTGAATAAATAGTAGCTCTACCATTTGGTTTTTCATGTCTACCAAATAATTAAATTGAACTGAGCCTTCGATAGTAAGCTTATTCTGATCTAAACTTACATTTTCAACTTTAGTAGAGGCCATTCGCTCTGTATTCCTTTTAATATTCATAACGAGCTCATGTTTATCATTACGAGAAAACATATGGTAATGTAATTGATCATAATAACTAAAATAACTTCCAACTACTTTTCTTTCTTGTTTATTTCTAACTTTTACCAATACAGGTTTCCCATTAAGCATTCCTGCACAAAATAGTTCCCAATTCCCTTCATATAAAGGGTTTCCATTTAATTTCAGTATTACTTGATATTCATTTATGCTCTCATTCACTTTTAAATCTGTTAGTTTTCTAACTTCTTTTGTAAGATTATTTTTCAAGAAAAATTCTTTTAAACGTACTTCCTTCCGTTTAAACTCTGGAGAGAATCTTCCTTGTATAATAAAATCCTTCTCTTTATTTTCAAAAATTTTATTTGTGGATACAGCAATACTTACAGAATCTTTTCTACTAAATTCAGCAAGTTTTTCAACTGAATTACTCGCAGTCACTTGAAAACTTGTATTGTCAGGACATATAAAGAAACTCTTTTTCAAATTGTTATATACATGGAGCAAAATAATGTCTTTATCTATTTGTAAGGAAACTTTTAATTTTCCGTAATTCATTATTTGAGAAAGCTCTGAAATCGGAAGAACAAATATAATCCTATCATTATGGATTTTCATACTAGATAGTGATAACTGTTTTTTAGAATTTCCTTTATGAATATATAATCCCTTTACTCTCTCACAAACAGCTTTAGTATTTCCATCTGTTTGTATAGAGATTTCAAATTCAATATTTTTATTTTGAGTAATCTTCATTTCTTCCAGTAATATTTTTACTTTCAATTCGACCTCACCTTTCCTCTGTTAACAGTTAGCTTCACTACCCCTACTACTATATCCATTCTTTTATTTACAAGTGATGTTGTGTTTCTTATATAAAAAACTATTATACCTGTCGTAATTAAGAAACAAGACCCTGATTACATTTAAATACGACAAACACAGTATACCTATTTACTTAATTGGCAATATAATAAAATATCCTCAAGTAATAAAAAAAGAAGTGTTAGTTTTTTAATTGTTTTTCCTTTGAACGAATGCCTTCAACAATTCTCTTCACATTATTTTGATCAACATATGAAAACAAACGATTTCTTAGCAATCCGTACTTTTCCTTTTCCTTAAAACCATTATTTATATAAAAGGTTAATAATTGGACTAGTTCATCTACATGTGTACATGCATCTCCAAATAATTTATGCTCTACATCCAAATAACCATCCATTGTTTCATCAAATTGGAAAAAAATAATTGGTTTTTTTAAATAATACATATCCCAAGAAACACTAGAATAATCTGTTATAAGCAATGAAGATTCCATTATCAACTCATTAATTTTTGTATCTCCGTCTTTAACAAACTTTATATTCGGAGTATGGCGCTGGAAATAATGAATAGAATTACGAATTCTTGGATGCATAAAAAACTTTAATATAACGTTATGTTTCTTTAATTGTTCAATAAGATTTGTATCGTTTAATAACCTTTCATATTGCCTATAAAATTGACTATTTAAAAATTCTTCCTCTGATATCTCATCTAGCCATTCTCGCCATGTCGGTAGTAATAAAATTTGTTTTTTCTCCCCGCTTTCATTTTGCAAATAATCCCACCGTGCTAATCCACTTACAATTATTTCATCTTCCCTATAATTAAAAAATTGTTTTACGATTTCTTTTTCGTATTCCGAAGATACACAAAATAGATTCGTTCCATTCGGACTACCTTTTTTAAAAATTGAATCTACCCTTTTTAATCCTAGTACACCGTGTTGTAAAAAAACGTGATTTTTAGCATGTATAACTTTCTTGAACGTCCCTCTGTTTTCCTTCCATATATAACAGTGTGCTTTTGACTCGGAAGATATCATAAATGTACTAGCAAGAAGATAAATCATATGCTTAACGCTCATAAAATCGATAACTTTATCCTCATATTGATCAAGCATCTTATAGTCTTTAGACTTTTTATTAATTACATAATATAGGTTTGGAATTTTCTTATGATCATAGCAATACTTAAAGAAATAATAAGAATTATCTTGTGCTGTTTGGCTAAATTTCTCATATACTAATACAACACCTTTTCGATCCCAATACCATTTAAATGTATAGTATATAATTAACGATAGCTTTTCTTTCAAGGCATATTTTAACTGGTCATAAGTTCCCTTTTTTCGATAATGTAAACTGAGCCCACCTTTGACGGTCACATATGGATATACTACGTACTCACCTTCAGTATGGTCATGCTGTAAACGATTGTTTATTTTTCTATTAACCATATAACTCGGATGCTTAATTCGATAGCTTTTAAGTTCATCAGATTTCAGATGCACATAGAAATCCCAGAAAAACGGACCTAGCTCAATTTGACTCAGTTCTACTTCAAAGACAATTTTTTTTTCAACTTCATTTACGTTACTTTCCTGATATGGGATTTGATAAACTTTATCTCCGTTCCTTTTTTTTAAAGTTATACCTTGGATCGTACATTTGTCTCTACAGTTTACTCTTATAGTAAACTGCCACTTTCCTTTTCTTTTCTTGAACGATGTTATTCGTATTTTATTAATTAATTTTCCGGGGGATTCTACCATTCGTTTCACACTCTCTTCAGCATTTCAATGAATTAAATTCATATAGTTAAATACACGCCACGCACCTTAGATTTCTAAGCAAATTGTATGATGTAACTCAACTATGAGCGATATACGAAGGTTTTAACCCCACCGTAATCATGCAAACACTTCATCAATTTAATTAATATGTAAAAATACAGATATCCGATTAATAGTTATACCATCTACAGATGAAAATTTAAAATCATATTTATCAGATCGGTATATAAATGACGCTCCATCTTCACTTATTAAGTGTGCTTGACCTAATTTCTCTAACATCGCCTCTTTAGGAATAGATATATTTTTTATTATAACCTGTTTTACAGTGGACTGATGGTTGTATAAGACATTGATATTCTTATAACTATTTAATGTACCTTCTAATAGATTTTCTATGTTGTTAGGCTTCCCTATTATACTTTGTACATCTTGTTGATTTTTCCCTAATAGAGATATACCACTCTTAAAATCTTGATTTGAGCCTGATAGCTCCTCTAACTTGTTAGAGATCGCCTCATACTGTAAAGCTGAGTTAAAAGGAATGATACTAGACACACTCTCACTGATCCAGCCTTCTGTTCCATCTTCATATACAAGTTTTAACCAATTTATATCGTCCTTTTCATCTTTTTGCTGCGCTCTGACAATAAATGGCGTACCAAACTCCATCAAATTTATTGGTTTTCCATTTAAATTTGGCATATCTCTAATACGTGCTTTTGCTGATTTTACATACCTCACATCTAAGTCCACCAATGGATTCTTTTTCTTTTCACTAGATGCTGTTGTCTTTTTATTTACTACTTCTACTTGCGATGAATTCAATATTAAGTCTTTTTTCAAGTAAAATGCACTTCCTAATCCGATGCATAAAGCTAATCCAGTCGCAGCAATCATCACTTTTTTCATTTTATTATCTTTTTTTCGTCTTAGTGAAGCATATCCATATATAGGTGGTGTAATATTTATATTGTCTTCTTTGTGAAACGCTTCGCCAGCCTGTTTTCGCTGTGCCTCTTCTTTAAACTTTTGTTGTTCCTCTTTACTCATAGCACGATATTGTTTTAGAAACTGTTCATATTTAGGCATCACATCTTGCATAAGTCCATAATCCTTTATTTCACCATACTCTAGCCATAATGCTTTTGTACAAAACTGCTTCACTTGCCCTAATGAATGACTTACAAAAAAAATCGTTTTTCCCTGCTCTTTAAATTCATTCATTCGCTTCAAACATTTATCTGTAAATGTTTGATCCCCTACAGATAATGCTTCATCAATAACTAAAACATCCGGATCAATATTTACCGAAATTGCAAAGCCAAGACGGGACTTCATGCCGCTAGAATATTTTTTAACGGGCATATCAATAAATTTACCGATATCTGCAAAATCGATGATTTTTGGTGTTAAACTTTGAATCTTTTCTTTACTCAATCCCATCATCAAACATTTCAACTCAATATTTTCACGACCTGTTAATTGATTATTAAGCCCAGCAGATATAGCAATAAGCGCTATATTGCCTTTTATATCAATAGTTCCTGCTGTAGGGGGTGTAATACCGGCAATTAAATTAGACATTGTTGATTTACCTGATCCATTTACACCAATAATCCCTATTACATCACCTTTTTGTGCTTCAAAACTTAAATTTCTTAACGCATAAAAGTCTTCACCAAATCCGCCAGGATATATAATATCCTTTAACTTATCAGAGTTTTTACTATGCATTTTATATTTTTTTGTTACATTATGAAACTTCACTGAATAATTCATTTTTTATAACCCTCATTATAGATAGTCTACAAAATGTTTTTTAAATTTCACATGTATTGATGTACCAATCAATAGCATAACAAACACAACCCCCCAGAAATAGAGGGCATACTTTATATCTTCATAAAACCAACCTGTCCCCAAAAAGGACTTTCGGTAACCTTCAACAATGTAGCATAATGGATTAAGTTGCATAATTTTTTGTAGTGCATGTGGTAACTTCTCAGGAGTCCACAAAATTGGTGTTAAATAGAGTAACATCCTCATTAAAGATTGTACGATCATTTGTACATCACGTACAATTGTAGATAAAGTAGAGGTTATTAAAGAAAATGCAAAAACAAGCATAACTGTAGCAAACATATAATAAATTAATTGAATATAGTGAAGTGAAATCCCTTGGCCTCCTACTAAAAATATAAAAGTAACAATACCTATTAATATTAGATGTTGATATAAGTTAGACATAATTACATAACTAGGAATAACACTCATTGGAAAGCTCATTTTTGAAATCATATTTAATCTTGTATAAATAGATTTAGAAGCTTGCAAAGTTGCAGGGTTAATGAAGAACCATACTGCTATACCAGAGATTAACCAATATACAAATGGAACACCATCAACACCTGAACCACCTCTTATTGCAATTCCGAAGACGAACCAGTAAATACTCATTTGAATTAAAGGGTTTAACATTTCCCAAACAATGCCCAGATAGTTATCTTTATTTGAACTTTTAACTTGATAAATAGATAGACGTTTAATTAAATAAAGACTATTTATCTGTTCTTTTAATACCTTAATCATTGCATTCATTTTATTGCGCCTCTCCAAAAAACACCTTCTCTACCACACGCTTAGATGCAAAACCATCTTCCAAGTAACAGTAGTTATCATAGAAAGCATCATATTTTTTTTCAAACTCCCCTAATCCATGTCTTGCAAACTTCATAATTTCTTCTAGTACACCTTCTGTTGTTAAGACAACCGGCCCTGGAGCTTCTTTCTCTAAATCAAAATAAAAGCCTCTCAGCTTATCACGATACGAATCCATATCATACGTATAAAAAATAATAGGCCTTTTCAAGTTTGCGTAATCAAAAAAGACAGAAGAATAATCTGTTATTAATAAATCAGCTAATATATATAGTTCATTAATATCACTATAATGAGAAAAATCATAAACAAACCCTAAATACGGTTCTAAATCGAACTGTTCTGCTATTAGATAATGCATTCTTAATAAAATAATGTAATCAGAACCCAATTTTTTTTGTAACAGATTTAAGTCTAATTGCAAGTCTAATTTATAACGTCCTTTAATATAAAATTGGTCATCTCTCCATGTTGGAGCATATAAAATGATTTTTTTATCTAGCGGTAAGCCATTCTTTTTCTTTAATTCATCAATCTTCTTACAATTATTATTTACATATAAGAAATCATTCCGAGGATATCCAGACTCAACTACATGTTTTTCGAATTGGAACGCTCTTTGAAAAACCTTTGTTGAGTACGTATTAGGAGACAATAAATAATCCCAATTTCTTACCTCTCTTTGAAAATTCATCTTATACTTTTCTGTGGTTGTCCCTGGCATGTAAACTTCTTTCATGTCCAAAGCCAGTTTCTTTAGCGGTGTACCATGCCAAGTTTGTACATAAGTTGTATGCCTCGGTTTCGGAAGCCATAAAGGCATTCGGCTATTTGTAACCCAATATTGAGCACGTGCCATTAAAATAAACCAGCGAAATGAAAAACGTTTAACATATGGAATGTTTTCTTTTTCAAAATGTGCTGTGCAACTGTTATTCACACTCCAAACCATATGAAACCCTAAATTTTGTTTTTCCATATACTCGTATACAGCCCGTGGATTACAGCTATACTGTTTGCCGGAAAAACTTTCAAAAACAACTAATTTCTTTCGAACAGGTAAGTAGCTACAAGCAATAAATATTACTTTGCAACAACCTTTTACCAACCGATGATTTTTTATCCTTTTGATGACATTCATATTATTCGTACACCCTCTAACTATGCTTAACCATTTTACAAA
The DNA here is from genome assembly GCF_037120585.1 of Bacillus sp. CCNWLW194. Lineage (NCBI taxonomy): Bacteria > Bacillati > Bacillota > Bacilli > Caryophanales > Bacillaceae > Bacillus > Bacillus sp. CCNWLW194. The sequence goes on from NZ_JBBBBL010000010.1 coordinate 48,780, forward strand.
ATCATGTAGCTATCTATTTACTTTTTCATATCAAATGTCTTTTTAATAAAGCCCTTCGAAACACTCGCACAAACGGAAGACTAAGTGATTTTCATAAATTATAATTAACTTAAAGCTTGCTATTATTATCGTTAAATAAGTAATGCACTAAATCCCTACTGGAATTCCCATTTGAATATTGGCTCCATTGTGCATTAAACCGCTCAATTTTTCTAAAATCAAACGACTGAGTTTGTATCTCCTTAATAATCTCAGTCGAACTATACACAACTGGCCCTGGCACATTTGATACAAAATCTCCAATAAGCCCTCTTTTTTTCGCATACTTATTTAAATCATACGCAAAAAATATCATTGGCTTATTTAGCAGACAGAATTCAAAAGGCACAGAAGAGTAATCTGTTATTAAAATATCTGTCACCAAAAACAAATCATTTATATTAGGATATAAAGAATAATCATACAAAAAGCCTTTATACGTTTCCTTGTGTTTCAAGTTATTTCTAATAGCAGGATGTAGTTTAATGATAAAAATATATTCATCCTTTAACGCTTCATACATTGCATCAATATTTAAACCCAAATCAAAATCCTCTAGCTCTTTATCTCTAAAAGTAGGGGCATATAAAATCACTTTTTTCTTAGTTAAGTTTGGATTGCTACTTACCAGATTATTAATAATAACTTTTTGGTCATTTTCATAAAAAAATAAATCCGTACGTGGGATACCTGTTTTTAATATACTTTCTTCTTTCACTCCAAACGACTGCTTATAAATTTCAGCCAATGCGTCCGATCCTACAACAATTTTATGGAAATTTTTGTATACTCTTAAAAACCTAGCCTGAGCATATTTGGATCGCTTTTTAAAGGCAGGTGCTAACAACCCGAACTTTTTAAGTGCTCCTGCTGCATGCCAAATTTGAATACATTCGACCTTCTTTTTGAAACGTATCGTAGATAATGATCCAAAATAATTATCAATAATAACATACCGAGATGTTGCTAAATGATATATTGCTTTTATTGTTTGTATAATATCCTTTGTTTCAAATGCCACTGCCTTTACATCTGGATAATTCTTCACTTCATACTTACAAGTTGATTTATATAAAAAAACAACCTCACAATCTACGTTTTGCTTTTTCATTTCTTCATAAATAAAAATAAGATTTTCACCATATGACATAATAAAGGTAACTTTATTTTTAAGTGGCGCTATGTTTGCTATGCTAAATATAATTTTGAATACAACTAGGTATATTGCTACAATAATTTCTCTTAACATACCTTACCTAGCAATTAACATTAATTCTTGTTTAATTTTACTTGAAGAAATACCTATCGTTCTTGGCAAGTAAACAATCTCACAGTAGCTTTTTAAAAAGTCAAACTTGCCTTTCCAATCATCCCCCATAACAAATACATCAACATCGTGTTCTTGGATATTTTTTACTTTTTGCTCCCAATCACACTCTGGAATTACCTCATCTACATAACGAATCGCTTCTAGCATCATTTTTCGATTTTCATAACTATGATAAGATTTTTTATTTTTTATTTTATTAAATTCATCAGAAGACACAGCCACAATTAAATAATCTCCTAAACCCTTTGCTCTCTTCAATAAATTAATATGTCCCCAATGTAGTAAATCAAACGTACCATATGTAATTACCTTTTTCATAATTTAATTGTCCCCCTGCAAATTTTTCTAAAAAATAAAAAAAAACAATAGGACCTTCCTCGCATCATTATTCAAATAACAAAGCCCTATGTAAATCACCGAGATTTACAAATTATTTACATCAAGTTCACACGAAATTCACACTAGCGATTATAACATAATTTTTATTGACCAACTATTACAATTAATATGCATTTTATGTAATATATACATAAAGAAAGCGCTAACAATACTAATTTGTAAGTGTTTTTCCAATATATTTTATTAAATAAAAAAACCAGAAAAGAATTGCTTCTTTCTGGTTTTTTATTTACAATTGAATTTATTTTTTATCTCAAAGCACGACGTGGTAATTTATCAATATTTTCTAACATAATACCTGTACCAACCGCAACGCAGTGCATTGGGTTTTCAGCAATTAATACTGGTACTTTTAGTTCTTCTGCTAGAAGCATGTCGATACCGTGTAGTAAAGCTCCACCGCCTGTTAGAATAACACCGCGATCGATGATGTCAGCCGATAATTCTGGTGGTGTGCGCTCTAGTACGCCTTTTGCAGCTTGTACAATGACAGCTGCGTCTTCTTTTAGTGCTTCTGTAATTTCTTCAGAGCATACTGTAATTGTACGTGGTAAACCAGTTACCATGTCACGTCCGCGAATTTCAAGCTCTTCACTGCGTGCACCTGGGAATACTGTACCAACTTTAATTTTAATATTTTCTGAAGTACGTTCTCCAATTAATAGCTTATACTTACGTTTAACGTAGTTTAAGATCTCCATATCAAACTTATCGCCAGCCATTTTGATAGAGGAAGAGGTAACAATATCACCCATAGATAGTACAGCGATATCCGTTGTACCCCCACCAATATCAACAACCATGTTACCGCTTGGTTGGAAGATTTCCATACCAGCACCAACTGCGGCTACTTTTGGTTCTTCTTCTAAAAATACTGTTTTACCACCTGAACGTTCAGCAGCCTCACGAATTGCTTTTTGTTCTACTGATGTGATATTTGTTGGACAACAAATTAAAATGCGAGGTTTTGAAAAGAAGCTCTTTACGTCCAATTTGTTAATGAAATACTTTAACATTGCTTCTGTAATTTCGAAATCTGCGATTACACCATCTTTTAGTGGACGAATTGCTACAATATTACCAGGCGTACGTCCCACCATACTTCTTGCTTCTTCACCTACTGCTAATACTTTACCTGTGTTACGATCAATAGCAACAACAGATGGCTCATTTAATACAATACCCTTACCTTTAACATGGATTAATACGTTAGCCGTACCTAGGTCAATTCCGATATCTCGCGCAAACATTCCCGTTTTTTCCTCCTCGATATTCAAAATCAGGTTACACCCGAATTCTTTTACACCTAATTTCTGATTTTATCATAAATTTAACAGAAACGTAATATTCGCAAAAAGAATTCTTCTGAAAAATATTACCGAATTGAAACGGAATGTTCACGATTGTACCTTTATTGACGTACCGGCTTTTCTACATCTTCTTTTCTATACTTTTGTTTTGTTGCTTCTCCGCCTCTTAAATGACGAATAGACTTATGATAATCAAGAATTTCTTTCACTTCATTTGCGAGCTCTGGATTAATTTCTGGTAGACGTTCCGTTAAATCTTTATGGACTGTACTCTTTGATACCCCAAATTCCTTTGCAATGACACGCACTGTCTTTCTTGTCTCCACGATATACTTACCAATCTTGATAGTTCTCTCTTTGATGTAATCGTGCACACCACTCGCCTCCCTAAATTGGATGTGAGAAGTGTGAAATGAGCCTCGCTGCATACGACTAAGAAGTAAGTGTGAGTGCTGTTTGTAAGCGTTAAACATTCTTGGATTTATAATGAAATGATTCACGATTTCTCACCTCAAACACTCTCTTTGCTTTGGTTTATACCATTGTATTGCCCGCACTACTGATATATGCTACATGTTCAGTATTTTTGCAGACTAACTTTAAGAAACTTAAACTTCTTATGTGAAAAATCGCGAACATTCCATGTTTCTAATATTTTTATTGTTATAAATAACAAAAAAACATATTTGAATTCAAAAGAATTCAAATATGTTTTCCAGCTGTAAACTATATAATTTTAAAATCGACTAAATTTTATTTTTTATTAACCTTGTATTTCCCAGAAACAATTTCAGAGAATTGATTCATTGTAGTATCTGTAGAAATAGACCAACGCTTGATTTCTAATGGATTCTGTTCTGATGTTGCATAACCTTGTAAGCTAGTAAATGCTAAAGACATATTCAATTCATTTAACACTTCAATAGTCTCTTTATTGTACTTCCCTAATGGGTATGACATATATTTTGTTTTTAAAATTTGTTGACTCTTTGCTACATCCTTTTTAACTTCATCCTTTGATTTACTTATTAAAGCCACCGAACCATCAGCGCCATCACGAAGATTATGTGTATGACTTCCAAATTCAAAAACATCTTTCATTTTATCCATCTCTACTTCACTTAATGGCTGAACTTTTTGAACATCCAAATTTTGTTCTTTACCTACAATTTTAGAAGTAACTGCAAATGAAACTGCATGCATCTTATATTTTTTCAAAATAGGATATGCATATAAATAATTCGATTTTGAAGAATTATCAAACGAGATTAACACACTTTTTTCAGGTAATTTCTTTTTTTCTTTTATAAATTCATTAAATTCCTTTAATGTAAGAGTACGATACTGATTATCAGCTAAATACTTCATTTGTTTTTCAAACTCTTCAACAGATAAAACCGTGTTTCGATTTTTCAACTCCGCACTTACCTTTTTATCCTTATCTTTTGCTAAATAATAATAAGTCAAAACTGGAATTTTTTTTTCTTTACTATCTTTACTAACCTTACTAAAAATAACAAACCCAATCGTACCAATTAACACAATTGCTATAGCGATGAAAATAAAAACCTTGTTAAAACCTTTGCGCTCTCTAGATTTCATTAAACTTCCCCCTCAACCACAACAAAAAAACACAGTATTTTAGATTCCTACTGTACTCAAATATCGTTTTCCTATGTAAAAAAATCACAATTAGTATTATACGGCCTAGCTTTAAAAATTCCAATAGGTGTACAAAAAGAAAAAGACACTCTTTCTTAGAGTGTCATTCTTCTCTTTCCAACTCTTCTTCTAACAATTGATGGTGGGGAACCTCTTTCTTACCGGCAATATAATAATATAAGGTGAATAAAACAAACAATAAAATAATAGCAATCGACAGAACAAATAAAAATGACACAGTATCCCCTCCTTTTTGTAATATATATTCGAGAATCTCGTCATTTTTCCTTGTTATTGCAACTTTTTTCTCGAAATCGAGTATTTTTATATAAAAATGAAAAAATCAGCTCTCCTAGGAGAGCTGATTTTTTCACTTTTTTATTCTTGTGAAGAAGAACTGTTAGATGATTCTGTAGAACCATTTGTTGATTTTTCTTCTTTCTTCGGTTCTTCTTTTTTGTCACTAGTCGAACCGCTAGTTGATTTCTCTTCTTTTTGAGACTTGTCTTCTGTTTTACTTTCTGGTGTCGTGCTTGTTGACTTTTCTTCTTTTTGAGATTTGTCATCAGCTTTTTTACCAGAAGCATTCGTTGCCTTTGCAGCACCTGCATCGGCTTTAATTTCTGCTACTGATTTATTTAAGTAGCGCTCAGGGTTCACAGCCACATTGTCTTTACGTACTTCAAAGTGAACGTGAGAACCTGCTTCTTTATTCATTGCACTTAGACCGGATGTTCCTAATACTTCACCTTGTACAACTCGTGCACCTTTTTCTACTTTCACACTACCTAAGCTTTGATAAGAAGCTGCTACACCATTTCCACTATCAACTGTTACAACATAACCAAGAAGTGAATCTTTTTCAGCCTTCGTTACTGTACCGCTTAAAGCAGCAGCTACATTAAATTCTTTTCCATTCTTCGCAGCAATGTCGATTCCTTTGTTTGGGGAATATGTGTTGTTATAAAAGACAAGTGCTTTTTCTTGTTCCGCCTCAGTTGCTGCATCTTCATAGAACTTCTTCTGCACGACTACTTCCGCATTAGCGGCAGCTGGCATTTTCACTACTTCTGAAGATTTCGTTACTGGTACTGCTGGATCTTCCGATTGTGTATACGGTGTTGCTTGATCTTGGTTCGGAGTCTTCTTCGGATTAGCTCCTTGGAACCATAGCGCAACCATTAAAATTACTGCTGCACAAGCAATGTATAGTGCCGGAAACACCCATCTTTTTTGAAATAAATGTACTACCTTTTGCGACTTTTTATTATTTCTTCCTCGCATTCCATCATCACCTCAGCAATCATTTTGAACAATATTCACGTATCCTATACAACGTATAACTAATTACTTTTCGACAAAATATGTAAAAATATGTATGAGAATTGTAAAATTTCCGAGGAAATGATAGAAAAAAGAAAAAACTGAGCGTTTCAGCTCAGTTTTTAGTCCATTTGTTTCTTTTTGTAGATTACAATACAAAGAATAATTGAAAGCACACACCAAATTATAATATTTATTAAATCACCACTAACAGTTGAAAAACCTTTTCCAGCTAGCAGCTTTGGCATTGCATCCGCAAGATGTTTCGTTGGAAGAAAATCGATTGCTTTTTTTACAAAATCACTTTTAATAAATTGCCCGAACATTGGAGCTAAAAGAAAAACAAATAGAATCGGCATACCTACTACTGATGTTGACGCCGTTGTTTTAGCTATTAATCCAATCGCCGTACCTAACATAAGGAAGAAAAATATACTAACAAGTAAAAATAGAGTGATTAAAACCATATTCCCCTTCATTACACCTAAAATAGCAAAGTTACTAATACAAATTACAAATGTAATAAGAGCTGTTAATGCACTTTTCCCTAATAATACTTCTAACGATGATGCTGGTGATAACATCATTACACGTAGTGTGTGCTTTTCTTTTTCTTCCGCAATTAAAGCCGCTTGAACAAAGCTTCCTACCATTGTTAAGGCCATTAAAGTTACCATATTAGCGATTTGTTCTTTCGGTCCATCCATCTGTTGATAAACAAAAGAAAATACAAGTGGCAGTGCTGCCATTACGAGTACAGATGCATTTGCTTTAATATCCTGTACCTCTTTCCGAAAAATAGCTGAAAATCGTCTCATTGAAAATGTCATTATAATCCCCTCCCAGTAACTTCAATAAAGATATCGCCTAGCGTTGGTTCGTGTGAATGAATAGATAGTAATTCGCCCTTTTTCATCCATTCTGAAATACGTTTTGCGCCTAATTCGTCTTTTTGCACTACTTCTTTTTGTTTATCTTTTAATACGACTTGTATTTGATCCTTAGCGTATTGCAAGCGCAGGTTCTCTGGCGTATCAAGTGCTACAATTTCTCCGCCACATAGAAAGGCGATACGATTACAAAGCGTCTCTGCTTCTTCCATGTTGTGCGTCGTTAAGAAAATCGTCGTTCCTTCTTTATTTAAGTCTTTTAAGATTTTATGAATGTTTTGTACGTTAACTGGATCGAGTGCTGATGTTGGCTCGTCTAAGAAGAGAATATCTGGTTTATGAAGAATTGCTCTTGCTAGTGTAACGCGCTGCTTCATTCCTTTTGATAATTTCTTTACTAATGTTTTTTTATCATCTAATAGATTCACTTGCGCTAGCACTTCATCGATTCGTTCTTTTTTACAATCGTATAAGTCACAAAATAATAGTAAGTTATCATAAATGCTAAGTCTTTCATATAAGCCACTGTTGTCTGTTAAAATACCAATTCGTTTGTAATCGATGTTGCTTGGCCCTGTAATATCTTTCCCTAATACTCTTACCGTTCCAACGCTATGCAGTAATTGAGAAGTTAAAATCTTTACTGTTGTCGTTTTACCAGATCCACTCGGTCCGAGGAATCCGAAAATTTCGCCTTGCTTCACCTCAATATTTACATTTCGAAGTGCCGTCTTTTCATTGAAGCTTTTCATTACATCTTTCATTTCAATTGCCAATGTCATCTCGTCATCCCCTTTGTTTTTCTCTTTTATAAATGAAAGTCGCTTTAGCTCTTTTCGTTTTTTGTTTTGCTTTTCTTGACTCAATCATATGAAAAACAAAGGGTAGGCGCAGTAAAATACCGGTAAAAGGAGTATTTTCAACAGTGAATGAATCGTATTTTGAGCTTATTGGAGCACCTTTTATAGCCCAATCACACCTTTTAATTCATCCATTCGTCCTTTCGATAGCGGGATTGAACTTTTTCTTTCGTCATCCAAAATTAAACTAAAACTATTACGAGTCCAAGTAATCACTTCTCGAACCCTTTGTAAATTCACAAGGTAAGAACGATGACATCTAAAGAAACCAAAACCTGTTAACCTTGCTTCTAGTTCGCTTAATGTTAATGCGCATACGAAATCCCCTTCACGAACGTGAATATGTGTCACTCCATTTTGCGTTTCAATGAAATGAATTTCCATTGGATCAAGTAAAATGATTTTATCGTTCACTTTCGCTGGTATTCTTTCTAACTTCATTTGCGGAATCATTTGAACGACCTTCTCTTCATCGACTTCTTCTGCTTCCTCTTGTTCAATTTCTACTTTTTTCACACCATTATTGTTTAATATGTATACATCTTCTGTTAATGAAAGGGCATCCGATAGAAATGATGACGTGATAAAGATTGCCTTTCCTTGCTCTTTCATTTTCATAATTGCTTTTCGAATAATAATCGTACTCTCTATATCTACATTTTGCTCTGGCTCTTCCAAAACAACTAAATCTGGATTATGAATCATAACACGCCCGATATGAAGACGGCGTTTCTCTGAAAATGATAATTTTTCTATTTTAACGTTTAGCTTATCTAAGAGACCGACATATTGCACTACTTCTTCTGTGCTCATATTTGATTCATACAGTCCTATTAAGAACTTGAAGTATTCCTTTACCTTCAAACGATCATATGCCTCATCTTTCAAGAAACAAAAGCCGATGTGGGAATAATGTTTCTTTCCAATCGCTTCACCTTCAAATAGCACATTTCCAGTTGAAGCTTCTTCCTCACCAATAATGATGCGGTGCAACACTTTAGCTGTATGATTATTACATTGCAAAACAATACATTGCCCTTTTTCAACCTCTAGCTCAATTACCGGTAACTGGTTCGTCTTCCCTAATTGTTTCAACTCCAATAACGCCATTTCGTCTCCCCCGAATGCTTTTTATCACATTATACCAAACAATTAATGGAAATTTTTGATATTTTATGAAGCACCATAAAAAGAAGGCTTTCCAAATAACAGGATAGCCTTCTTCTCTAGTTTTGTTCTACCATATAAGTCTTGAGCTAATCACGCAGTGCTCTCTTTAAGAGTTTCCCCACAGATGTTTTCGGAAATTCTGCTTTTAGTAAAGCATACAGCTCTTCTCTTTCTACTGTTTGTCCCTCTTTTAATACAACACAAGCAACGGGACGTTCTTACTATTTTTTCATGCGGCACCGCCACAACAGATGCTTCTAGCACTTTATCATGTGACATTAAAGCATTTTCTAAATCTACGGAAGAAATCCATTCGCCTCCGCTTTTAATTAAATCTTTCGTCCGATCAGCAATTTTAATAAATCCTTCCGAATCAACCGTGACAATATCTCCTGTATGGAGCCAACCGTCTTTCATTGATTCTTCTGTACGCTCATCTTTATAATAGCTACCTGCGATCCATGGACCCCTTAAACAGAGTTCTCTCATCTCTTCTCCATCCCACTTAATTTCACCGTCTTGTCCGATCATTTTCATTTGTTTTCTACAAATAACAACAAAAGGAGCTAATTAAAATTAGCTCCTTTTGCACACTACTTCTTCACCATCAACTTTCCTTCATAATCGTTCATCGTCTTTATTTCGACACCTTTATAATAATGAGCGACGATATCTGTATATTTCTTACCTTCCGCTGCCATGCCGTTCGCTCCGTATTGGCTCATACCAACGCCATGACCAAAACCTTTCGTCGTAACTATGATTTTATCTCCCTCTTGTTTCCACGTAAAGTCAGAGGAGCGTAAATCTAACTTTTCGCGAACTTCTTTTCCTGTTAATGTTTTCCCTTGAAATGCTACATCTTTTACTCGCTTTCCTTCCGTAAGATCTTCAATATTTCCAACCTTCCCGTCTGCTAGCACTTTCACACCAAGACGTTTTTGAAAGTCAGTTACTGTAAATGTTTGCTCGCTCGTAAATTTCGGAGAAGCTTGATCCCACGGACTATCTACGCTCTTTAAGTACGGATAATCATTTCCCCAGTAATCAGCCGCATTTTCTGTTCGGCCATTACTCGTTGAAAAGAAGGATGCTGAGATTGGTTTTCCATCATATGTTAAAACTTGTCCTGCGGTTTTCGAAACGGCTTCTTCGATTTTTTTCAAATTATTTTCATAGTTATTACCCCATTGTTTCTTCAATTCTTCTTTACTTTTGTACACTTGATCTTTCACCGTATCTGTCACGTCCGCATTGTTTTTCTTTCCTCCGCTTAGCATACGCTGCACCACAAATGTTCTCGCTGCTAATGCCTGCGCCTTTAGCGCCTCTATTTCAAAACTGGCATTCATCTCAGAAGCTACTACACCGGTCACATACTCCTCCATAGGTAATGTATCTACCTTTTTCTGTTTCTCACGATATACAGAAACTTGAACCGCTGTATCCACTTTCCCTGGAGCTGGTATACTTTCTATCGCTGGAGGAGTTTTAGAAGCTGCTTCTTCCCCTACTTTTGCTTTCGCAAACGGAATAACAAGAGCAGCAGGTACAATGATAACGAGCGCTATTAGAAGCGCTACTGTGATAAAAAGTGGCTTTGAAAATTTCATCTTATTTCCCCCAATATCCAAAAGCTTTACTCCATTCATTCTTATGGAACAACTCTTTCTTTTAGAACATACTTAAGGGGAACCAGCTAAAACGAAAATTTTCTAAATATTTTTACTGGTACGTGCATAAGTATAGAATTTATTGACTATAACAGTAATAACCCAAAAAAATAGTCCCTACGTCAAAAGACATAGAGACTATTTCAATTAAGCGTGAAGATCAGAAACTTCTTGTTCTTTCACTTCTTCTACTTTTTCATTTACACGTTCAATAGTTGCACCTAATGCAGCTAATTTCTTATGGAAATCTACATAACCACGGTCAAGATGCTTTAACTCAGTTACACGAGTGTAACCTTCAGATACTAAACCAGCTAAGATTAATGCAGCAGCAGCACGTAAGTCAGTTGCGCCTACTTCAGCACCTTGTAAGCTGTTTGGACCGTTCATAATAACAGAACGACCTTCGATTTTAATATCAGCATTCATACGACGGAATTCTTCAACGTGCATAAAGCGGTTTTCGAATACCGTTTCTGTAATCATACTTGTTCCATCAGCTTGTAGTAATAATGCCATCATTTGTGATTGCATGTCTGTTGGGAAACCTGGGTGAGGCATAGTTTTAATATCAACCGCTTTTAACTTATCTGGGCCGATAACACGTACACCTTCATTTTCCTCAATAACTTTAACACCCATTTCTTCCATTTTCGCTGTAATTGAGCGTAAATGTTCAGGCACAGCATTTTCAATTAAGATGTCTCCACCAGTAATTGCCGCTGCAACCATGAATGTTCCCGCTTCAATACGGTCAGGAATAATAGAGTGGTTTGCACCATATAATTTATCAACGCCTTCGATACGAATCGTTCCAGTTCCAGCTCCGCGTACTTTTGCTCCCATCGCATTTAAGAAGTTAGCTAAGTCAACGATTTCTGGTTCTTTCGCTGCGTTTTCAAGGATTGTTGTCCCTTTTGCTAATGTAGCTGCAGACATAATGTTTTCTGTCGCGCCCACGCTTGGGAAGTCTAAATAAATTTTAGCTCCTTTTAGTTCTCCCTCAACGTATGCCTCAACAAAACCATTACCAACCTGTACTTTTGCTCCCATTGCTTCGAAGCCTTTTAAATGTTGGTCAATTGGACGTGAACCAATTGCACATCCACCAGGAAGTGCAATACGAGCACGACCGTTACGTGCTAATAATGGTCCCATTACTTGAACAGATGCACGCATTTTACGTACATATTCAAATGGTGCTTCAATGTTTAGTTCTTTAGAAGCATCGATTGTTACTTGGTTATTTTCAAATACGACTTCAGCATTTAAATGACGTAATACCTCATTAATTGTGTATACATCAGACAAAACTGGTACTTCAGATAGTACATTCTTTCCATCACTCGCTAATAGGGCTGCAGCGATTATAGGTAATACAGCATTTTTTGCGCCCTCAACACGCACTGTGCCGTTTAACCGCTTTCCGCCACGGACGATGATCTTTTCCAAATTATTCCCCTCCGTGTCCTTTTTTCAGTATCTATTCACTCAATACTCAGAAGTTATGATCGGTGTGCCAACCACAATTGTATCTTTGTTGTCTGTAGAACGTATTGCTATTTGCACATTTATTTTCTCTCTATTTGTTGAAAGAGCGTCATCCCACTTTTTATTGTATGCGGAGACTGACACAAATGCTCTTTCTTCTATCTGTTCGATCGCTCTTGCTGAAAGATCTTTCAAAACCTGATTGGTTTTATTTTGCAAAACACCTTCAATCTTATCATTCAGTACACCTTGAACACAAGTGTAAATTATAGGTTTTTTACTAAAAATTTTATTCATGTTCTTAACATACTTCGGGTCCCATTTCGCCCCACTTACTTCAAAAATAATGAAAGTGTTTTCTTTAGTATTTTCCTTACTCCAAGTTACTACTACTCGTTCTTCATAAGACGAAAACTTTTTATAGGATGTAGCTTTATATCCATCTGGAGATTGTTCTAATTCCCATTTTTGAATATTCGCCTTGTCCTTCACATCGTTTAACAATTTTTGAAACGTATGTATATTAGAAATTGTTTTTGTTTCTCGCGCTAACCATGACCATTTCTCTACTTTAGCATCATTTTTCTCTAAAGCTGCAATCATGCTCTCCATTTTCTTTTCATCGCTGATCGGTTTCATCTCTCTATATCCAACCAAAAATAAAACAACACTAAGTGCAACAATAAGAATGGCTCTAATCTTCAATTTCATCCCCTCCTATCCCCATTGTTAACGGAGATATGAGGTTCTATACACTTACTTTACTAAATACGTTAAACTCTTTGAATAGCCTAAATAATCAAGGAAAAAGTTACTTACGGATGTCCCAATTGCAATTGTAATTAGGATGAGTAATACTCGCGTCTGCATCACCTTTCCAGGCTTCATTAGACGCTCAATGTGAATACCTTGTAAGGCCCACCACGTAATGGTAATAAACAATAAATGCGAAACAATGGCAATCAGTGCTTGTTGCCCTAAAAGATGTGCCAAAAAATCGACCCCTTTTTACCTAGCTACTACTTACGAAATACTATAAAAACGATACCATAATAAGTAGGCGCCACACTTTTTCAAATACAAATAAGCATCTTACATTTTCAATTGTAAATTTCTCTTTAAAAACGTATACCTATATGCATTTTCAATTGTAGTTCACACAAAATAAAAAGCGCAGAGTAACGACTCCACACCTTTTATTTTCACTATTGTACCACGTTCCCTAGGAAGAAGAAATCCTTCATTAATGGAAAATATTCATAAAAGAAATTGTATCCAATCATCGGCATAATCCCTAGTATTACAATCGAAATTGCACAAAGGCTCATAACAACCTTTATATTTAGTGGCAAACGAATTTTCTCTTCTGCTTCTCCCGTACGGAAAAACATTTGCTGTAAAATACGGAAATAATATACGAATGAAACGACTGTCGTCCCCATCATGATAGAAGCTAGTACGTAATGAGCTGGCTCTACATGAAGTGCACCTAAAAAGATGTTAATTTTCCCGATGAAACCAGCTGTTCCTGGTATCCCTGCCAACGATAAAATAAAAATCGTCATCACGATCGCTGTAAATGGCGATTTTTTATATAATCCGGTGAAAATGGTGATATTTTCTTTGTCGCTTTGTAAGATTAAGCCGTGGATAATTGCAAACGCGCCTATATTCATAAGCATATATGCAAGCATGTAGAACCACATGCTATCCATCGTAAATGGTGATAACGCTACGAGCGGAACGAGTAAATACCCCGCATGCGCGATTCCTGAATAGGCGAATAGACGTTTTACGTTATATTGCTTTAACGCGACTACGTTTCCGATAATCATCGTAATACTAGCTAGCACCGCGATGTATATGCTCATACGTCCGTATAAAGATTGCATGTCTCCTTGCACCAATACACTTGCAAAAACCATGAGAAACAGACGAATAATGAGTAAGAACCCCGCAATTTTAGAAATCGTTCCAAGAAAAGCAGTAACAGGTGTAGCAGCCCCTTCATATACATCAGGCGCCCACATATGAAACGGCACCGTTGCAATTTTGAATGAGAGCCCAACGAGCAATAGTAGAAATGCGAGAGCTAACAATAACTGGATACCACCAGCCAGTTCCCCGGCAAATACTTTTTGCATATCCACGATATTGGTCGACCCCGTAATGCCGTATAAATAACTCATTCCAAAGAGTGTGATTGCCGTTCCGATTCCTCCATTAATGACATATTTCATCGCTGCCTCATTTGATGCACGGTTCTTTTTTCGTATTCCTACTAAAATATACGAAGAAAGTGAAAGCAACTCTAAACCGACGAAAAGTGTAATAAAGTCGACACTAGAAGCCATAAACATAGCCCCAAGAAGCGCCATTAAAAATAAGTAATAATATTCTCCCTTATCCTCAATTGGATTCTTCTGATCATCGCTCATTGCGATACATAAAATGAGGGCTACTCCGCCTAATAACAACGTTTTAAATCCTTTTGAAAACCCATCTAACACAAACGATCCGTTCAAAATATCTCCCGCAGGTTCACCGTATAGCGTAATTAATGACACGATTGCTAATATGACGGCTGCGATTGCACTAAGCGCTACATATCTATGGTTCAGCTTAAAAAACAAATCACATATGGAAAGAAGGATGGCAGCTCCGAGAATAATGAATTCTGGCACCATGAGATGCCACGATAAGCTAAGCAGCGTATTCATATCCATCCTACTTCACCCCCAATGTTTTCAATGTATTTTGCAGCGGATCCCCTAGTATTTCTGGCATTACTCCAATTGCAATAATGCAGAAGATAAGTAACAAGATAGGGACATACTCCCATCCGTGTATATCAGCTTTCGCTTCCCACTCTTTCTTACCGAATGTTACTTGAAGTGTTGCTCTTAATACGTATACAGCGGTTAAAATGATGCCAAGTACTCCGGCCGCAGCAATGACTGGCTCTCCTTGGAATAAACCGAGAAAGGCAAGAAACTCGCTAACAAATCCAGACATCCCCGGCAATCCAAGCGATGCCATTCCTCCCGCTAAGAAGAATCCGCTAAGTACCGGAACACTTTTTGCGAGTCCGCCAAGCGCTGTAATATCCGACGTTCCAAAACGCTCTTCAATAATGCCAAGCAAGAAGAAAAGTAAGGCTGCAATTAAACCGTGCGACACAACTTGGAATAGTGCCCCTTGTGTACCTGGTGCATTTAATGCCGCAAGGCCCATTAATACAATACCCATATGCGAAATACTAGAGTAAGCAAGCACCTTCCGAAAGTCCGTTTGGATGAGCGCTAAGAAGGCCCCGTACAATAAATTAATGACACCTAAAATCGCAATTAGCGTTGCAAACTCACGAAAGTATTCCGGGAACAACCCCTTTCCAAAGCGAATCATACCGTATGCTCCAATCTTCAGTAAAACGCCCGCATGAAGCATAACTACAGCCGGATGCGCTTCAATATGCACATTAACCATCCAGCGATGTAATGGAAAAACAGGGAGTTTAATTGCAAAAGCAATCATTATAGCAATGAATATACCAAGCTGTAAGCTGCTCTGGATGATTTGTCCTCCTCCCGCATTTACTCCTGCTAATATCTCTTTCAGTTCTGCAATATTTGTCGTGCCTGTTTTCGCAAATAAAACCGAGAAAACGATGAGCAAAATAGCGGAGCCAATGCCGTTATATATTAAATAACTATAAGCAGCCTTTTCACTCGACAATTTCCCCCACTTCCCAATTAATAAAAACATTGGCGGCAATGTAATTTCAAAGAAGATAAAGAACAACATTAAATTTTGAGCGGCAAAGACGCCGAGCATCCCTATTTCTAACATAAGTAACAGCATATAAAAGGCTTTCAAGTTCCTTTTAATAGTAAATGCTGCAATTGCTGCAAGCATCGCTAGAAGGGCCGTTAGCACCATCATAACGAGCGATAAACCATCAATTCCAAGCTCGTAATAAATGGAAAACCATCTTTTATCTACCGCGGCAACATCCCCAAATTTAATCCATTTCACTTTTTCATCAAATAGCGACAAACTCTTTCCAGAAGCATATGTACAAGCGAGGACGATAGCGATTCCAAATGGAAGCGCCGTTCCAAATAAACCAAGCGCTCGCACTGTACGCGACTCTTTTTTCGGTGTTAATACAAGTAAGAGAATTCCTAAAAGCGGGGAAAAAATGAAGAACGTTAATAACAAATCATTCATCGTAAATCCCCTCCTGTATAGAGCAAAATAATAACGAGCACTGCAAGCGAAACAGCTGTTACAGTCCCGTACACTTGTACATTTCCGTTTTGAAGTCTAGACCCGATTCCGCTTATCCCTTTAACTAGACTCCCTATTAAAACGGCAATTCCTTCAACTACATAAACTTCAAATAAGCGAAGTACATGAGAGATTCCTTTCGTAATAGGAATCACCGTTATATTGTATAGTTCATCCACATAATATTTTTCTTTCAAAAGGTTATAAAGGGGTGTTCCCTCATCCCTAGCCCAATCTCTAGAAATAGATTTCTTGCCATATATGAAATATGCAAGAGCAATCCCAGCCAAGGAAACAAGCGTCGCAACAATCATAATCCAAACTGGTCCGTGTGCCTCTTCCACTTTAAATGCTACATCTTTCGTAAGCCAATCCCCGAGAAACGTTCCAAACCACGGTGTATTTATATAACCGGCTACGACTGCAAGGACGCCAAGGACAATCATCGGATATGTCATAATGCGGGGCGATTCCTGCACATCTTCCTTCGTCTTCGCTTCCCCAGTAAAGACGAGGAAATATAGCCGGAACATGTAGAACGCTGTTAAAAATGCTGCAATTACTGCTAATATGAATAAAATGTAATTTCCGTTCATCCAAGCCGCCGCTAAAATTTCATCTTTACTAAAGAAACCGGAAAGGAGTGGTACACCACTAATTGCAAGGGTACCGATTAAAAATAGTGCACTCGTTACTTTCATTTTCTTCTGTAAACCGCCCATTTTATTAATGTTTTGCGTATGCATGGCGTGAATGACACTTCCTGCTGCCAAAAATAGTAGCGCTTTAAAGAAGGCGTGTGTCGTTAAGTGGAAAACACCAGCTACATAACCGGCAGACCCTAGCGCAAGCATCATATACCCAAGCTGACTAACTGTAGAATAAGCAAGCACTCTCTTTATATCCGTTTGTACAAGACCGATAGAAGCCGCAAAGATTGCGGTAAAGGCTCCCACGATTGCCACCGTCTGCATCGCCACCGTACTTGCTGAAAATAGCGGAAACATCGTCGCCACTAAATATACGCCAGCTGCGACCATCGTCGCCGCATGGATAAGTGCCGAAACAGGCGTCGGCCCTTCCATTGCATCCGGTAACCACGTATGCAATGGGAACTGACCTGATTTCCCCATCGCCCCGATAAAAATTAATATCGCCGTTATTGTAATCATAGTAGGGGTAAGATCCCCCGTTTGAATCGCTCTAAAAATTGCTTCATATTCAAAACTACCTGCATGCCAGAAAATTAAGATCATCCCAATAAATAAACCAACATCTCCAATACGGGTCATAATAAAAGCCTTTTTCGCAGCAGCCCTCGCTTCTTCTTTAAAGAAATAAAAACCGATGAGTAAAAATGAACCGAGGCCCACTAACTCCCAAAATATATAAAGCTGTAATAAATTCGGGGATATAACGAGCCCGAGCATCGCAAATGTAAAGAGACCTAAATAGGCATAAAAGGTTGGTAGTCTTTCCTCACCTTTCATATAACCTTTCGAATACACATGTACAAGTAAACTCACAAGTGTGACGATAAACAACATTAAAGCCCCTAATGCAGTCACTTCAAAACCGAATGATATATCAATATCTCCAGCTCTAAGCCATCCCCACTTATGCTTCACTCCTACTTTAGAAAACCGTTCTATTAATACGAGTACCGCAAATATAAAGGAGAGAAAGACGAAAAAAATACTAAGTACACTGCTTCCTTCTCTAATTTTCTTCCCGAATATAATTAATAACAAAAACGAAACAAGCGGGAAAAGCGGTATGAGCCATGCATAATCGATCATTGTTTCCTTCCCCCTTTTCGGTCACAATGCTATCCTTTGAGCGTATCCATTTCATCTACATGAACCGTCGTGCGATTACGATACAAAGCAATCAAAATGGCGAGCCCTACCGCCGCCTCCGCTGCTGCTACAGCCATCGTAAACAGAGAGAAAATTTGCCCTGTTAAATTTGGGAACAAACCTAATTTACTAAACGCGACTAAATTTAAATTGGCCGCGTTAAGCATTAATTCAATACAAACTAATACAATCACTGTGTTTCGCTTCGTTAAAGCGCCAAACAAACCAATGCAAAACAAAATAATCGCAAGCGTTAAATACGCAGAAGCTGGGACGCTACTCATTGGAATCCTCCTCTTTCTCATCCTTCTTCGCAAGTATAATCGCGCCAACAAGTGCCACAAGTAAAATAACTGAAGTTAATTCAAATGGAATAATATATTTTGAATAGAGAAGTGTACCGATTTGAAGTGTGTTTTTTTCATGGAGAGGTAAACTTCCTTGTGTGCTTTCATTTGCAAAATCAATATTGTTAACAGCAAAATACATAACTGCCCCAAATGCTACAACCGCAAAGAAGATAATCCATTTTCGAAGAGTAAGACGCGACTCATTTTCCGCATTATGTTTCGTTAACATAATGCCAAAAATCATAATAATTGTGATCGCACCAGAGTAAAGTAAAATTTGTGCAACGCCGATAAATTCGGCCGATAAAAGAAAGTACAAACCTGCAATGCTAAGGAATGTCAGAACGAGAGCTAGCATCATATGCATGACTTTCGTTAAGTTCAACATAAGAACGCCGCCGATAATTGCAGACAAGGATAGGATAAAGAATGCTACAAACTCGCCATTCATGCTTTATTCTCCTTCCTGACGTTTTCATCGTTTTCGTCAAGCCACTGCAAATTTTTAAATAAATCATCACGTGAATATTCTGCGAGTTCAAAGTTATTTGTCATGACAATTGCCTCTGTCGGACAAACTTCTGTACATAAATCACAAAGAATACAAATTTCAAAATTAATATCGTACGTGTCGATAATTTTTCCTTTTTTCGTAGGATCCGGATGTTTCTTTCCCGTTAATTGAATACAGTCTGTCGGACAAATATTGGAGCACTGATTACAAACAATACACTTTTCTGGATAAAACTTTTGAATCCCTCGAAAACGGTCTGGCAGCGGCAACGGTTGATTCGGATAATCATAAGTCACCTTCTTCTTGCTCAAATTGCTTAGTGTATATTTTAATCCTTTAAATAGACCTTTCATCTCTTACTGGCACCCCCCTCATAGATTAGAAGAATAACTCCTTAATCAATGCCGTTAAGAAAATATTTGCAAGTGCAATTGGCAATAATACTTTCCAACCAAACTCCATTAACTGGTCACCTCTTATACGCGGAAACGTAACGCGGAACCAAATTAATAGAAAGACTACACTGCTAAACTTTAAAGCAAACCATACGGCTCCTGGGATAAATCCAAGGAACATAACTGGATTCCATCCACCTAAAAAGAGAACTGTAATTAAAGATGCCATCCCGAAGAAATATACGTACTCTGAAAGCATGAAAAACGCCCAGCGAAACCCTGAGTATTCCGTATGATATCCGGAAACAAGCTCCGACTCAGCTTCTGGTAAATCAAACGGCGTCCTATTTAACTCTGCTACCGCCGCGATTAAGAACACGACGAAACCAATTGGTTGCACGAAAATGTACCAAACATTCTCCTGCGCCGCTACGATTTCATTTAAATTTAAGCTACCAGCTAATAAAACGATGCCAATTACACTCATTACGAGCGGAATTTCATAAGAAATCATTTGCGCCGCCGCACGCATCCCTCCTAAAAGGGAATATTTATTATTGGATGCCCATCCTCCGGTTACGACGCCAATCGTCGTTATGCCAGAAACAGCAATGTAATACAGTAAGCCTACGCCAATATCTGCGAACTGAAATTTATCAGTAAACGGAATGACTGCAAGCACCATAAATGCTGGCGCGAATGCAATTACAGGCGCTAATATAAACAACGGTTTATCTGCCGCCTTCGGAATACTATCTTCTTTTAGTAGTAGTTTCAAAACATCAGCTACCGTTTGCAGCAGACCGAACCGGCCTCCAACTTGGTTTGGCCCAATCCGCCCTTGCATAAAACCCATCACTTTCCGTTCTGCCAAAATACCATATGTAACGAAGCCAAGGACTGCAAATAATAGGAGCACCGCTAATCCGAAAAAAATGAAGAAATTCGTCCAGCTTGAAGGTGATTGTAAGAGTGTTTCAATCATCAGCCATCAACCTCCCCAAGTACAATATCAACTCCACCTAAAATCGTAATTAAATTGGCGATGTTTTCACCCTTTAATAACTTCGGTAAAATTTGCAAATTGTAAAAAGACGGCCTGCGAAACTTCAAACGGTACGGCTCTTTCTTTCCGTCACTAGCAATATAGCAACCAATCTCTCCGCGCGGCGATTCTATACGGACGAACGCTTCTCCTTTAGGCGCCTTAATAATTTTCGGCACTTTCGCCAGCACAGCTCCTTCTTTTGGGAACTGCTGGACTGCTTGCTCAACAATCTTTAAAGACTCCTCAATTTCCTGCATTCGACAAACGTAGCGATCCCAAGCATCCCCCACGCTCCCAACAGGAATATCAAAATCGAAGCGATTATAAATGGAGTATGGTTCATCCTTGCGAAGATCCCAGTTCACTCCGGTACATCGCAAATTCGCTCCGCTTAAAGAATACGAAATCGCTTCTTCCGCGCTATATGTACCAACGCCTTTCACACGATTTAAGAAAATCTCATTACCGCTAACAAGATCATGATAACCTGCCAATTGCTCTCTCATATACGGAACAAACTCTTCCACTTTTTCAATCCAACCGTCCGGCGCATCCCA
The DNA here is from genome assembly GCF_037120585.1 of Bacillus sp. CCNWLW194. NCBI lineage: Bacteria > Bacillati > Bacillota > Bacilli > Caryophanales > Bacillaceae > Bacillus > Bacillus sp. CCNWLW194. The sequence continues at coordinate 69,940 of NZ_JBBBBL010000010.1, forward strand.
TTTCACACCGCCGACTCTCATATAGTTAAAAGTAAGCCGTGCACCGCATAATTCGTTTAATAAATTAATAATCATCTCTCGCTCACGAAACGCGTACAAAAACGGGCTGACAGCTCCTATATCAAGAAGATTTGTCCCCCACCAAACGAGGTGGCTCGCAATCCTTCCAAGCTCCATCGCAAGCACTCGCAAGTATTCAGCCCGCTCCGGGATTTCAAGCCCCATCATCGTCTCTACAGCATGGCAAATGACGTAATTATTCGTCATGGCCGATAAATAGTCCATTCGATCTGTATAAGGGATAATTTGCGTATACTGTAAGCTCTCTGCAATCTTTTCGGTCCCGCGATGCAAATATCCAATAACCGGTGTAGCTTCTTTAATAATTTCCCCATCAATCTTAATAACAAGCCTGAACACACCATGCGTACTCGGATGCTGAGGACCTACATTCAAAAGCATTTCTTCCGTACGGATCATTTAGCTACACCTCCACATCATACGGTTCATAATCTTTCCTAAGCGGGTGCCCTATCCAATCATCAGGCATTAAAATACGTGATAAATTCGGATGCCCCTTAAATACAATACCAAGCAAATCATACGTTTCCCGCTCTGGCCAATCCGCTCCTTTCCAAAGCGCCGTCACCGATTCTACTTGCGGTGCTTCCCTATCCAGCTTTACTTTCACCGCTACTGACTGTTTCTTTCCATATGAAAATAAATGAACATACACTTCCATATGTGTCACAAAATCCGTCGCATGTAGCTCTGACATGTAATCAAAAGCAAGTCCCTCATGGAATCGCAATGATTCCATCACTTCATAATACTTCGCGGAATCCACCACAAGAGTTGGCACATCCTTTGAAAGTTTATTAATGTAGGAATCTACTAATGCATCCTCTCCTATTTTCCCTTTAATAACTTCAACATACTGATTTAAATACGGTTGATTCACAGATGGCTCTTCCGACTTCGGCTCCTCTTCCTTCTTACCTTCAGCACCCTTTGTCTTTGCCCTTGCAGCCGCAGCCGCTTTTGCCTTCGCTGCTGCAATTGCCTTCGCCTTTTCATCTCCCGAATCCCCATCACCTTGCGAGGCTTTCTGCTTTGCTAACGCCGCTGCTTTTGCTTTTGCGGCTGCTACTGCCTTCGCCTTCGCTTTGGCCTTTTCTTCTTCCGTCACCTCCTCTGTTCCTTCTCTTTTTTGCTTCGCTAGCGCTGCCGCTTTTGCCTTTGCTGCGGCTGCTGCCTTCGCCTTCGCTTTGGCCTTTTCTTCTTCCGTTACCTCCTCTGTTCCTTCTCTTTTTTGCTTCGCTAGCGCTGCCGCTTTTGCCTTTGCTGCGGCTGCTGCCTTCGCCTTCGCTTTGGCCTTTTCTTCTTCCGTTACCTCCTCTGTTCCTTCTCTTTTTTGCTTCGCTAGCGCTGCCGCTTTTGCTTTTGCGGCGGCTGCTGCCTTCGCCTTCGCTTTGGCCTTTTCTTCTTCCGTCACCTCTTCTGTTCCTTCTCTTTTTTGCTTCGCTAGCACTGCTGCTTTTGCTTTTGCGGCGGCTGCTGCCTTCGCCTTCGCTTTGGCCTTTTCTTCTTCCGTCACCTCTTCTGTTCCTTC
>NZ_JBBBBL010000010.1:71651-276381 GCF_037120585.1 Bacillus sp. CCNWLW194
TCTTTTTTGCTTCGCTAGCACTGCTGCTTTTGCTTTTGCGGCGGCTGCTGCACGTCGTTTTGCTTCTTCTACAGTCATATCGTTATTTTTTGGTAGCGCTTTCTCTTTTTCGCGGTTTTCTTCCTCAAGTTTACTTATTTCCGCATCATGTTTCGCAACAAGACGTTTTCTCGCTTCTTCCTTCGCCCGTCTAGCCGCTTCTTTTTTTAAATCCTCTAAATCTTTATCTGGATTGCTCATTTATTCGTCACCTGCTTCCCTGTCTTTGCCTCGTAACGAATTTTTTCCTTCAATTTATTAATCCCATAAATTAAAGCAGCAGGATTTGGTGGGCAACCAGGGATATACACGTCAACAGGTACAATTTGATCTACACCTTTCACAACAGCGTACGAATTTACATATGGACCACCTGCAGTCGCACAAGATCCCATTGCAATAACCCATTTTGGTTCAGGCATTTGATCATATAAGCGCCGAACAATAGGAGCCATCTTCTTCGTTACCGTTCCCGATACAATCATAACGTCCGATTGCCTTGGTGAAGTCCGAAAAAATGACCCAAATCGGTCTAAATCATAATGTGATGAACCTACTCCCATCATTTCAATGGCACAGCATGCCAGTCCAAATGTCATCGGCCATAAAGAATTGCTCCGTGCCCATCCTTTCAACTGTTCCAATGTAGAAAAAAAGATATTTCGTTCTAATTCCGCTCGCTCATTTGGATGTAATTCCTCAAAATTTATAACCATTGTAACACCTTCTTTTTCCAAGCATACGCTAATCCAACTAGCAACATTACAACAAAGATGAGCATTTCAATCAGTGCAAATAAACCGAGCTTGTCATATGCAACAGCCCATGGATATAAAAATAAAGTTTCTACATCAAAGATGACAAACAATAAAGCAAAAATATAATAACGAGCATGAAACCGAATATTTGCATCATGAAAAGGCTCAATCCCACTCTCATACGTCGTCGCTTTCGCTGCACTTGGTTTGTTTGGACGCAGCATTCTTCCTAATGTAAGAGCCACTACCGGCAGCAATATGCCTAATAGCAAGAAAATCAAAACGATCATATAACTATTTTCATATACACTTGCCATTGTGAAACCCTCCCCCCTGAATTAAGAACAAGTTCACTTAGTAAACAATATGTCCTAGTTGCAGTAATTATTATTTTTAAATTTTTCTAAATAATGCAACTATTTTATTCATTATAGCAAACTTCAAATTCCTATGTCGATATGTTGAGGACAGAAACGAGAATTATTAAAATCTGTTTTTATAACTCGCTATACCTGTGTAAAATAAGTATAGAAATTATATATGTATTTCAAGAAACTACAGAAAATAAAAAGAGGACTTTATATGTATATACCGTGGGTGAGATAAATGAAAAAACAAACACATGTAAGTATTCTTATAAGCATTATATTGTTATCTATATCGATTCATTACGTGGCAATGCCTTTTCTATATGAATACTCATTTCCTTTTCAAATATTGATTGGAATGAGTACCCTATTCATTGATATTATCGCTTGTAGTTATATACTTTATTTTTCAAACATGAAAGAAGGGTTACCTCGTTTATTTTGGACTATTTTATCTGTTGGAACCCTCTCTTATTTCATTGGTGATCTTGTTGTTGCCTATCAACGTTTAATTTTAAAGGACTACTATACATTCGTTGATCTGTCCGACTTTTTTTACCTACTTTTTTTAATTAGCTTTGCGTTGGCTTTTCTATATGAGATCATTTATAACCGAGATTTATTAGAAAAGCTTTTTATGATATGCGATATTTGTATTATTGTTACAGCACAATTCACTTTAAGTTACTACTTACTTATTGAACGCACCATTCACGTTTCTTCAACATCCTATATCGACATATTTGTTCAACTTACCTATCCAATGGCCGATTTGCTCTTTTTTCTCATAGGAATCAATCTGTTATTCAAGCCATTATCCTTATTATCCAAAAGAGTTGGCGCGCTTCTTGGCAGTGCTTTACTTTTATATGCTACTACAGATGCGATTTATGCTTATATTAAATACTTAACACCCGAGTATTCCATGTTTACAGTTACTCCTCTCTATCAAGTAACTTTAGTATTAGTAGCTATCGCCTGTATTCTGCATACAAAAGAACCTGAAAGACAAGAGCAAGTACTATTAACACCTAAACTTGGTGAATCGATCAGATTGTCCTTACCTTATATTTCTGTCGTAATGCTTATTGTTTTTATATTAGTTGAATACGTTTTTGCACCTATTGTAGTAATCGGACTTATGATAACTTTCTCCTTCGTTCTCATACGCCACAGTTTAGTTCGAAAACAAAATAAAATATTATTGCTAGCCCAAATGCAATTCAACTCAGAACTCGAAAAACAAATTGAACTACGTACAGAAGATTTAGTAGAACAAAAAAATGAACTATACCATAACCAACAAATGTTTAAATCTTTATATGAGCACCATCCAGATCCAATCTTCACCTTAGATTTGTACGGTAATTTTCTCAAAGTGAATAACGCGGGTACTACTTTACTCGGTTATCAAACGAATGAATTATTAAATCAACCTTACTATTCACTTATGTATGAAGAAGATTTGGAAGAAATCATTAATGCCTTTCATCGCGTAAAAAAGGGGAAATCTATTTCTTTAGAAATACGGGCATATCATAAAAATAGAGATATTTACTACTTGCACGTTACAGCTGTTCCTATCTTTTTAAAGAATCATATTTCTGGGGTTTATTTAATGATTAAAGATATTACGGAAAGCAAACAACAACAAGAACAAATTAATTTCCTAGCATATCATGATACTTTAACAGAGCTTGCAAATCGCCGTGCATTTCATCAATATGTAGAACAGGCAATTGCTCGATCCGAAATATCAAAAAGGCCTTTTGCTGTTATGTTTCTCGACCTAGACCGCTTTAAGGTTATTAATGATACCCTCGGTCATAGGGTAGGAGACCTTCTATTAATTGCAGTAGCAAAAAGACTCGAAAGAATATCGACACCAAATATGAAGCTTGCCCGGCTAGCTGGGGATGAATTCACAATCCTTATCGAGAATTATAAAAAAAGGCCGGATGTAAAAAAAATAGCTGATACGATCGTAGCAGCTATGAACGAACCATTCGAAATTGAAAATCAACATTTACAAATCTCACCGAGCATCGGGATTGCAATATATCCTGAAGCAGGTGAAGATCCATTGTCAATCTTGCAGCATGCTGATATGGCCATGTACGAAGCAAAAAATAAAGGAAAAAATGGTAGCTCTCTGTACACGAAAGAATTGTATAAAAAAATGGAACGAAAAGCTCGAATTGAAAAAGATTTACCACTCGCTTTAGTAAACGAAGAGTTTTATCTGGTCTATCAACCACAAATTGATATTACGACGAAAAAGATTATTGGTGCTGAAGCATTAATACGCTGGAAACACCCACTCCTAGGTGACATTCCGCCATGTGAGTTCATCCCAATTGTAGAAGAGACTCCACAAGTCATTCCACTCGGTCATTGGGTATTAAAAGAATCTTGTCGCCAGTTAAAAATATGGCATACTTTCGGCTACACAGATTTAAAAATAAGTGTAAACTTATCCGCAAAAGAGTTCCAGCAAGAGAATTTAATCGATAACATTTCACAAATAATAACAGACATTAAAGTCAATCCAAAGCATGTAATACTTGAGTTAACAGAACGAATTGCAATGATTGATGAGAAAGAAACATTATCAAGACTAAAACAATTAAAGGAATATGGTATTCAAACGTCCATTGATGACTTCGGTACCGGCTATTCTTCTCTCGCTTATTTATCAATTTTCCCTATTGATACGTTAAAAGTACCGAGAGAATTTACACAACTAGCCGATCATCGGCCTGAGGAAAGAGCCATCGTTTCCACTATCCTTTCCCTTGCAAATACTTTAAACCTTTCTGTCGTTGCTGAAGGAATTGAAACAGAAAAACAACTTAAGTTTCTACAAAAGAACAACTGTAAATATATGCAAGGTTACTATTTCAGCAAACCACTTACTAGCCATCAATTTATAAAATTTCTACAAAAAACACCCAGTATGAACCAATAGCTCATACTGGGTGTTTTTATCATGCTATTTGCTGACAGTAAAACGAGTCATCAACGTGAGATGCCCCACTTTATAGTGTCGGAGTTGTTTTCTCGTAATATTCCTCTGCAATTTCTTCATAAAAAGCTGCTGACGTCGTATAAAAATATGGAATTAGCCATAGGAATCCAATCCCTAATGTAATACAACTCAATATAAACCAACCAATAAAGCTTAAACATAAAATGAAATACTCCATCTTATGTCCATCCATCATACGACGGCTTTCTGTAATAGCTTGGTTTATAGAGTACTCAGGATGATCATTTATAATAAAGTACGTCATCGCATAAGAAAATGATTTAATAATGCCCGGAATAATAAATAGTAAAAACCATAAGAAAATATAAATGTTTACTACTATATATAATAAAAATGACTTTATAAACTTACTTCCTTCTGTAAACCATCTGAATATATGCCCAATACGCGCTTCCTTTTCACGAATGATATGCAGTGCTAAACAATAACCACCTAGCGTTAATGGACCTACCACCAATATTGTAATAATGTCTACTGAAAGTGAGCCATTTACTTCTTTCCAATCCCAAACCTGAGAGAAAACGAAATCAATACTAAAACTAAAAGCTGAAATAAGAATCGAAATAAGTAATGTTGCCCCGACAGCTAATCCCCATTTCCCTTCTAATGAATCTAGTGCTTCTCCTTTTAAATCACTAATCATAATTTTCCTCCTATACGTAATAACTCTATTAGTATAGCATGTTCCTACTACAATTCATCTTTTGAAATATAGCGATAAAAATGCGCTGTCGTTGTACTCACATACGGGCTAAGCCAAAGAAAACCTATTCCAAGAGTTAAAATCGCTAAAATACCCCATCCTATAAAACTAAGCCATAAAAGAAACAAATCTAACTTATGTCCCTTCATAAGATGCTTACTTTCTTTCATCGCTTGTGACACACTATACTCTGGATTTTCAACCATTACATAATACGTCATCGCATATGCAAAATAAAGAATGACCATTACAACAAACGAAATAGCTAATAAAATAAAGAAAACAATTATAAATGATGGATTTGCATTCTCATCAAGAAAACCTAATATCCCAAATACAATCGTTCCTAACATCGGAACCCATGTACCTGTATATAATAAAATTGCGAGCATAGCCCACATCGTTTTCATCATTCTTTTAAAGCCACGAAATCCTTCAAATAAATAATCCACTCTAGCGTCTTCCCGTTTACTTATTTGTAGAAACACATTCGTATAACCATATGTGGTAATGCCATAAGCCGCATAACTTAAAATTATCATAAGACAGTAAAAAAACCCAAACGTAATAGCAGCTCCAATTGACATCACGTCTTCTTCCATCGAACCAGTTGAAATAGACGCTAAAAGAAATATTATAACTCCTGGAATTAATAGTATAAGCATTACAGCCATTGAAACGACGTAACTTAAAATATGATATAAAATCGTTGTTCCAACACCTAGCCCCCATTTTCCTTTTAAAGAGTGCAATGCTTCTCGTTTCATTTCACCGATCATTTCTTCATCCCCTTTATAAATTGTTGTCTATTCTCTACTTATACAAGCATCAATATAATTATACCATTTTTGTAAAATTATCCATAAACTACATAAAAAATCCGTAAAGGCAAAGCCTTTACGGATTTTTTTATTTCATATCAGAAACGTTTAAACGGTTCACGGCACGTTGTAATGCCATTTCTGCACGTTTAAAGTCAACATGTGCTTGTTTATCTTGCATACGTTGCTCAGCGCGACGCTTCGCTTCATTTGCACGATGGATATCGATATGGTTTGCTTCTTCAGCAGATGATGATAATACAGTTACTTTATCTGGACGAACTTCGATAAAGCCACCGCTTACTGCTACATAATCAGTGTGTCCACCATGTTTCAGACGAACTGCACTAATTTTTAACGGTGCAACAGTTGGAATGTGACCTGGTAAGATCCCCATTTCCCCACTCTCTGCTTTTACACTTACCATTTCTACTTCTTTTTCGTAAACCGGTCCATCAGGAGTTACAATACTGACTGGAAATGTCTTCATACTTCGTCCCTCCTAAGGCCTTACGCCATCATTTTCTTCGCGTTTTCAATAACTTCTTCAATGCCACCAACTAAACGGAATGCATCTTCTGGAAGGTCATCATATTTTCCTTCTAGAATTTCTTTGAAACCACTAACTGTATTTTTTACAGGTACATAAGAACCCTTTTGACCTGTAAACTGCTCAGCTACGTGGAAGTTTTGAGATAAGAAGAATTGAATACGACGAGCACGATGTACAACTAACTTATCTTCTTCAGATAACTCATCCATACCTAAGATAGCGATGATATCTTGAAGCTCTTTGTAACGTTGTAAAGTTTGCTGTACTTGACGAGCCACTTCATAATGCTCTTCTCCTACGATTTCTGGCGAAAGTGCACGAGATGTAGATGCTAATGGATCTACGGCTGGGTAAATACCCATTTGTGTTAAACGACGCTCTAAGTTTGTTGTTGCATCTAAGTGAGCGAACGTTGTAGCTGGTGCTGGGTCAGTATAGTCATCGGCTGGTACATATACCGCTTGGATAGACGTGATAGACCCTTTATTTGTAGATGTAATACGCTCTTGTAATTGACCCATTTCTGTTGCAAGTGTTGGTTGGTAACCTACCGCAGATGGCATACGACCAAGAAGGGCAGATACTTCAGAACCCGCTTGCGTGAAACGGAAGATGTTATCGATGAACAATAGTACGTCTTGTCCTTGCTCATCACGGAAATGCTCAGCCATTGTTAAACCTGTTAATGCAACACGTTGACGTGCTCCAGGTGGCTCGTTCATTTGTCCGAATACCATCGCAGTTTTCTTGATTACGCCAGAATCGCTCATTTCGTGGTATAAGTCATTACCCTCACGAGTACGCTCACCTACACCAGCGAATACAGAGATACCACCGTGCTCTTGTGCGATGTTGTTAATTAATTCCTGAATTAATACTGTTTTACCTACACCGGCACCACCGAATAGACCGATTTTACCACCCTTAATGTAAGGAGCAAGTAAGTCTACTACTTTAATACCAGTTTCAAGAATTTCTACTTTAGTAGATAATTCTTCGAATGCAGGTGCTTGACGGTGAATTGGATCACGGTGTACATCCGCAGGAAGTTCACCATCTAAGTCAATTGCATCACCTAATACGTTGAATACACGACCAAGTGTTGCATCACCAACTGGTACAGAGATTGCTTTACCAGTATCTTCTACTTCTGTGCCACGAACAAGTCCATCTGTGGAAGACATCGCAACTGTACGAACTGTGTCATCACCTAAATGAAGTGCAACTTCAAATGTTAAGTTAATGCTTGCTCCGTTTTCGTTGCTTTGTTTTACCGTAAGGGCGTTGTAGATTTCTGGTAGCTTTCCGCCATCAAACTTAACGTCTACAACCGGACCCATGATTTGCGTAACGCGCCCTTTATTCATCGGGTTCCCTCCTAGCTTTCTTTTAATTAGCCAGCTTTCTAAGAGAAGTCGGCTTTTAATTTTTTATTAGTTTAGCTTATGCGACTCTTTTGACAGAGCCGCTTCCACTTTTTATTGAATCTAGCTCCGGTGGCTAGAAGGGTCGGTCATTTCACCCCTTCCTATGAGGCAAAGAACGCCTCTTTGTCAGGAGTTCCAATGCCCTCCCCTTCTGAGCAAGCCACCTACGCTTTTTAATACTATTCTAACGCTGCCGCTCCACCAACGATTTCCGTAATTTCTTGTGTAATCGCTGCTTGACGTGCACGGTTGAATGAAAGTGTAAGTGAATCGATAACTTCCATTGCGTTGTCTGTAGCACTCTTCATTGCTGTCATACGCGCCGCGTGCTCACTTGCTTTACCGTCTAGTAATGCACCGTACACTAAGCTTTCTGCGTATTGTGGCAATAGTACTTTTAAAATTTCTTCTTCAGAAGGTTCGAATTCATAAGCTGTCGTCGGTTTATCAGACGCCACATCAGTAAGCGGTAAAATTTTATTTTCCGTTACTTCTTGTGAAATTTTACTTACGTAATGGTTGTAGTAAATGTACAGCTCATCATAAGCACCATCTGCGAACATCGCAATTGCTCGAGAAGCAAGATCTTTAATATCAGTAAATGATGGGTGGTCAGATAATCCAACTACTTCATCAATGATGTTAAAGCCGCGACGTTTTAAATAATCACGTCCTAGTCGTCCAAGCACAATAATTGAATATTGGTTTGAATCCATATTATGACGTTCACGAACTACGTTACTTACCGTACGTAATACGTTACTGTTATAACCACCTGCTAGTCCGCGATCAGATGTAATAACGATGTATCCTGTACGCTTTACAGGACGCGCATTTAGCATTGGATGATTAATTCCTTTACTTCCTTGCGCAATGCTCGCTACTACTTCTTGAATCTTTTCCATATACGGAACGAAAGATTTAGCATTTTGCTCTGCACGGTTTAACTTAGATGCAGATACCATCTCCATCGCTTTCGTAATTTGACTCGTTTTCTTTGTCGAGGTAATCTTCGCTTTTATATCGCGTAAAGATGCCACAGGTTTTCACCACCTTTTTTCCGGAAGTTGGCACGATTAGTAAGAATCCTCTTCCTAATCTACGTTGCAAGATATTCTTGCTCATGATTGAAGGAAAAGAATAGGTGCACCTACTCTTTTCCTTTACATAACCGTCAGCAATCTCAAAGCCTGAGATGCCTTTTATATATTATCTAGCTTCGGCGGCTTGTACGAGCCGCTTACGCTTTTATTATTCAGAAGCTACGAATACTTTTTTAAATCCGTTAATTGCTGCTGCAAATTTGTCGTCATCCGCAAGTTTCTTAGTTGTGCGGATTTCTTCTAATAAGTCAGTCGCATTAGAATCTAACCAAGCATGGAATTCTTCTTCGAAACGAGTGATATCTACTACTGGGATATCATCTAGGAATCCACGTGTTAAAGCGTAAAGAATGATAACTTGTTTCTCTACACGTAACGGTTTGTGTAATCCTTGTTTTAATACCTCAACTGTACGAGCACCACGGTTTAGTTTCGCTTGAGTTGCTTTATCAAGGTCAGAACCGAACTGAGCGAACGCTTCTAACTCACGGTAAGATGCAAGGTCAAGACGAAGTGTACCTGATACTTTACTCATTGCTTTAATCTGAGCAGATCCACCTACACGAGATACAGAAGTACCCGCATCGATTGCTGGACGTACGCCAGAGAAGAATAGGTCAGATTGTAAGAAGATTTGTCCATCCGTAATAGAGATTACGTTTGTTGGGATGTATGCTGAAACGTCCCCTGCTTGTGTTTCGATGAAAGGTAGTGCAGTTAAAGAACCGCCGCCTCTTGCATCACTTAATTTTGCTGCACGCTCTAATAAGCGAGAATGTAAGTAGAATACATCCCCTGGATAAGCTTCACGACCTGGAGGACGACGTAATAGTAATGACAGCTCACGGTAAGCCGCTGCTTGTTTTGATAAGTCATCATATACTACTAATACGTGTTTACCATTGTACATGAACTCTTCACCCATTGTTACACCAGCATAAGGAGCTAAGTATAATAATGGAGCTGGTTGAGAAGCAGATGCAGTTACAACGATTGTGTAATCTAATGCACCGTGCTTACGTAGTGTTTCTACTACGTTACGTACAGTTGATTCTTTTTGTCCGATAGCTACATAGATACAAATCATATCTTCATCTTTTTGGTTAATGATTGTATCAAGTGCAACTGCTGTTTTACCTGTTTGGCGGTCACCGATGATTAACTCACGTTGTCCACGGCCAATTGGTACAAGAGCATCGATCGCTTTAATACCTGTTTGAAGTGGTTCATGAACAGATTTACGATCCATTACACCTGGTGCTGGACTTTCGATTGGACGAGTGTTTGTTGTATTGATTGGGCCTAAACCATCAACTGGTTGACCTAATGGGTTTACAACACGACCGATTAGTTCTTTTCCTACTGGTACTTGCATGATGCGACCAGTACGACGAACTTCGTCACCTTCACGGATTTCTGTGTAAGGTCCTAAAATGATAATACCTACGTTGTTTTCCTCTAAGTTTTGTGCTAGCCCCATAACGCCGTTAGAGAACTCTACAAGTTCACCAGCCATAACGTTATCAAGACCATGAGCACGCGCGATACCGTCACCAACTTGGATAACTGTACCAACATCACTAACTTCGATTTCAGACTGATAGTTCTCGATTTGTTGCTTTATCAGTGCGCTAATTTCTTCAGCTCTGATGCTCATGTGCTTCACCCCTATCTATTCTTCATTAATTCACGCTGAATACGTGCTAATTTTCCTTGTAAACTTCCATCATAAATGCGATTTCCAATACGTACTTTAATCCCGCCTAGTAAATCTTCATCTACAACATTTTTTACGCGAATTGCATCTTTTCCCGTTCTCTTTGCAAATGCTTCTGCAATGTTAAGCTTCTCTTCTTCTGATAGAAGACGAGTAGAATATACAGTTGCGTCCGCTACGTTACGTTCTTCATTAGCAAGAACAACATATTCATCTGCAATTTCAGGTAAGATATCAATACGTTTGTTATCAATTAAAATATATAACGTATTTAAAATAGATTCAGAAACAGATCCGAATACGTTTGCAAGAAACGTTTTCTTCTGCTCTTTTGAAATGTTCGGTTGCGTTAAAAAGCTATGTAGTTCTCCGTTCTTTACATAAACGTTTTGTACAAGGCGTAATTCCTCTTCAAACATTTCTAATACGTGTTTTTCTTTAGCAATTTTAAAAAGAGCGACAGCATAACGTTTTGCTACAATCCCATTGCTCATCGCGCTTCTCCTACTTCTTTAATATAATCGCGAATTAACTTTACTTGATCTTCTTCTTTTAATTCTTTTTCAATTACTTTAGAAGCAATTTGAACAGATAAAGAAGCAACTTGTTCTTGTAAAGCAGCAATCGCTTGCTCTTTTTCGCGTTGAATTTCTTGTACAGCAGATGCTTTAATTGATTCTGCTTCTTCTTTCGCAGCAGCAACAATAACATCTTTTTGATCTACAGCTTGTTTTTTCGCTCTTTCGATTAACTCTTGTGCTTCAACACGTGATTGTTTTAACATTTCACGTTGTTCTTCTACTAACTTCTTCGCTTCAGCGTTACTTCTTTCTGCAGCGTCGATTTCATTAGTAACATGCTCTTCACGTTCTTTCATAATTCCCATTAAAGGACCCCACGCAAATTTGCGTAGCATTACTAATAGAAGTAAGAAAATGAACAATGTATAAGCAATCGTTCCAAATGGAATGGCAGCCCCTAATAATAAAGTTGGCACAAGGATTCACTCCCTTCAAAATATCTAAATTGATCATATGAAAAAAAAAGACATACGTTTCGTCATAAAGCAATGGCGAAGAAAGTTCAAAAAACACTCTTCGCCATCTATGTAAGGGGAGTCTCCCTTATTTGTTCATTACGATGAAAGCAATAACTACACCGATGATTGGAAGTGCCTCAACTAAAGCAACCCCGATGAACATAATTGTTTGAAGTGCGCCTTTTAATTCTGGTTGACGAGCAACACCTTCGATTGTACGTGATACGATAAGACCGTTACCAATACCTGCACCTAATGCTGATAAACCAATTGCAATTGCAGCTGCGATTACACCTAAACTCATTTAATTTGTCCTCCTTTGTATTATAAAAAAATAAATTTTTTCTTACTTAAATTATATTAATGGTCATGGCTTACTTTATGGGCCATATAAACCATCGTTAACATTACGAAAATAAACGACTGGATTGAACCAACGAATACGCTGAATCCCATCCATGCTAACATCGGTACAAGCGCACCTAATGCTCCAAGGACTGTCGTCCCGCCTAACTTAGCAAGTAATCCTAATAAGATTTCACCTGCATAAATGTTACCGAATAAACGGAGACCTAACGTTAATGTGTTAGCAAACTCCTCAATAACCTTTAATGGGAATAAGAATTTCATAGGTTGGAAATAACCTTTAACGTATTCTTTCGTACCCTTCATCTTAATTCCATAATAATGGGTGAGGGTAACTACCATCACGGCTAATGTTAATGTAACTGCTGGATCAGACGTTGGTGATCTCCACCATGCAATATGTTCGCCAGCCTCAACTGTTGAATACATGAATGGTAAACCAAGGAAGTTCGATACGATGATAAACATGATAAGCGTAACGCCAAGCGTTAAGAATCGTCCACCTGTTTTCCAGTCCATCGTACTATTGATAATCCCTTTCACGAAGTCAAACACCCATTCCATGAAATTTTGCATTCCTGTTGGGCGAAGAGCTAAACTGCGAGTTCCAATAACAGCGATTACGAAAACAATAACTGCTGCTACAGTAACCATCATCACTGATGACAAATCGAACGTTAAACCTAGAAATTCAACTAATTTACCGTGTTCCACTAGTAATTCACCTCTCTTCCCTGCTCTTATACTCTAAATAAAGAAAATCTATGATCATGACAAGGTATCCTGTCAGCAATCCTACACCTAGGCCCCACATCGCAATTAACTCTTGATATTTGGCTGCAAATAAAATTAATAATCCAATCGTCGCGAACCTTGAATATGTACTTACCGCTGTTGCTTTAAACTTCACGTTTTCTCCATTTGTCACGCGATCTAATAGCTTGTCTGTTCTACGTGCAATGATGCGCAAACTAAGAAAACTGAAAATCGTTCCGATAATCAGCCCAAGAAATACATCCTTGTAAGAGGTGAATCCCCATCCTAGCACTAGAAGCGCAAGCAAGTAGTACATATATTTCTTTTGTCTTTGGACAAGTCCATGTACGTCTATCATCATTGCTCTCCCGAATAGTAATGTCGAATGAGTCGAATCATTGCGTATACCCCTGTTCCTAACCCGAGTAATAACCCTATAATAAGAAACAATGGAAACGTTCCAACCTTATTATCAATCCACTGCCCACCAAAGATTCCAACAAGAATAGAACCGACTAACTGAGCAAGAATACCTGACATTAAAGCATAAGCTTTTATATGGCTGCGATCGTTTTTTTGCAAGGATTCATCCCTCCAATATGTAACCCTCATTCACGATGTGTTAATAATAACTCATTTTTTTGCATAAATCCTATACAAAATAAAAAGTTTACATTTTCGTCACGGAATGGATGTAATTTTGTCACTGAAAGCCCTACCATCTATCCCCGTTGTTAGCATACAATAGGGTATTAACAGTGTCAACGAGAAATCGTAAAAAATCAAAAAATTTGAGTATTAGTCATTTCCTCCCAAAAATGAAAACGTTCCCCTTCTAAATACTGGTTAGAGATATGCAATTTCTAACAGTTTTCTCTTTATAATAGAAGGGAATGTTCACAAGTTTGTCACTATTATATTTTTAAGATATAACGCTTTTCTTCCATAATATAGTGCTCTTTAGACGTAAGACTTCTATATTATATGTGATGTGTATGCAACTTATGTTGTATATACTATGTATATTTATCCCCCTCCCCTACCTCAGCGAGGCGCAAAAAAAACGAGAGGGGAATCCCCTCTCGTCAGTTGTCTTACTTCGTTCCGAATAAACGGTCACCAGCATCACCAAGACCCGGTACTACATATCCGTGGTCATTTAATTTCTCATCTAATGCTGCTACATAAATATCAACATCAGGATGTTCTTCTTGTACTACTTTTACTCCTTCTGGAGCTGCAACGATACACATTAATTTAATTTGTTTTGCACCGCGCTTTTTCAGAGAGTTAATTGCTTCAGCCGCAGAACCACCTGTTGCTAGCATCGGATCTAGTACGATAAAGTCACGCTCTTCTACATCCGTTGGAAGTTTCACATAGTATTCTACCGGTTGCAATGTTTTAGGGTCACGGTATAAACCAACGTGTCCTACTTTTGCTGCTGGAATTAATTTCAGAATTCCATCAACCATGCCTAAACCTGCACGTAAAATCGGAATTAAACCAAGTTTTTTACCAGCGATCACTTTTGTTGTCGCTTTGCTTACAGGTGTTTCAATTTCAATGTCTTTAAGTGGAAGATCGCGAGTAATTTCGAAAGCCATTAAGCTTGCTACTTCGTCCACTAATTCACGAAAATCTTTCGTACCTGTATTCTTATCGCGAATATATGTAATCTTATGTTGAATTAACGGGTGATCAAATACATACAGTTTTCCCATGTGAATCTCTCCTTTAGATGATATTCATGCGTTTGCACGCTTTTTTACACTATTTACGATTGTAAAGAAAACGCTACTAATATTCAAGGGCAAATTTGGCAAAATCATGATTTTACAATGAATCTATCTAGTATCTTTACCAATTATGGGAGCTGTATCCTTCATTATATCGCCAAAATTTATTCATCATTTGTATACATACTTAAAGAACAATATATGTCCAAAAAAAAAGACTGCCAAAACAATTACGTCTCAGCAGTCTTCTTTAATCTATTATAGATCTGTGTACATTGGGAATTTGCTCGTTAGCGCTTCTACACGCTTACGTGCTTCTTCTAATGCAGCTTCATTTTCATGATTTTTTAATGTATAAGCAATAAGTGACGCAATTTCATCCATTTCTTCTAAACCGAAACCACGAGATGTTACAGCTGCCGTACCGATACGTACACCGCTTGTTACAAATGGGCTTGCTGTTTCAAATGGAATTGTATTTTTGTTCACTGTAATACCAACTTCATCTAATACGTGCTCTGCTACTTTACCTGTGATTTCTAAGTTACGAACATCAATTAAAATTAAATGATTATCTGTTCCTCCAGAAACAAGTGTAAGTCCTTCTTTTTGAAGGCCTTCAGCTAAGCGATTCGCATTATTAATGATATTTTGTGCATATGTTTTAAACTCATCTTGTAGTGTCTCACCAAATGCAACAGCTTTTGCGGCAATTACATGCATAAGTGGACCACCTTGAATACCAGGGAAGATTGATTTATCAATTTGTTTTGCAAATTGCTCTTCACATAAAATCATACCACCACGTGGACCACGTAATGTTTTATGTGTTGTCGTTGTAACGAAATGTGCATGTGGTACTGGGTTTGGATGTAAACCAGCAGCTACTAAACCAGCGATATGTGCCATATCAACCATAAAGTATGCACCCACTTCATCTGCAATCTCACGGAATCGTTTGAAATCGATAACACGAGGATATGCACTTGCACCTGCAACGATTAATTTTGGTTTATGTTCTTTCGCTTTTGCTAATACATCATCGTAATTAATACGGTGAGATTCAGCATCCACGCCATATTCTACGAAATTATATTGTACTCCACTGAAGTTAACAGGGCTTCCGTGTGTTAAGTGACCACCATGAGATAAATTCATACCAAGTACTGTATCGCCTTGCTCTAAAATCGTGAAGTATACTGCCATGTTCGCTTGCGCACCAGAATGTGGTTGAACATTTACATGCTCTGCACCAAAAATTTCTTTCGCGCGATCACGTGCGATATCTTCTACTATGTCTACGTGCTCGCAGCCACCATAGTAACGTTTTCCAGGATATCCTTCAGCATACTTATTCGTTAAAACAGAACCTTGCGCCTCCATTACTGCTTCACTTACGAAGTTTTCCGAAGCAATTAACTCAATCTTTGAACGCTGTCTTCCTAGTTCTGCCTCAATTGCAGCAAATACCTTTTCATCTTGACGTTTTAAATGATCCACCAAAATCCCCCTTTTCTGAACGAATTACATCGATTCCCAATAGTTTTTTCTCATTTATTCAGAAAAAACGAAAATTCAGGTTGTAATTCTTTCGAACCTTCATGTTTTCAACTACATTCTAACATGACTTTCTATATCATAAAAGAAAAAAAAGACCGAAAATCGGTCTTTTCTTTCTTCTATGATAAAGTCAGACAACATACCTCGTTCATAGGATAAAGTGCAACTTTAACGGCAAATGCTAGTCTCTTCAGCTGTCGCATAAACAGCACGTGCTCCACCAATTAGTTTTCCACGTGTTGTTGCCATCGTTACATGCGCACTTCCAATTTCCTTCACACTTGTACGAACCGGAACAGCTACATGCTTTAAATGCATACCGATAAATGTATCACCAATATCCATTCCCGCATCCGCTTTAATAAACTCAATTACTACCGGATCTTTCAAATTATGATAAGCATATGTTGCTAATGCACCACCTGCTGATCTAACAGGCGTAACTGTTACAATTTCAAATTGATATTTCATTGCCAACTCTCTCTCAACTACTAAAGCACGGTTTAAATGCTCACAACATTGAAACGCCAACTCAATACCTGTTTGCTCTTGAAATTGTTTTAACTCAGAAAAAATCGCCTCTGCTACTTCCATCGTTCCTGATGTTCCAATTCTCTCTCCTAGCACTTCGCTCGTACTACACCCAACTACAAAAATTTGACCACTTTGTAATGAAGCTTGTTCTTGGAAATCAGAAAGCGAAATTTGTAGCTGTTCTCTTACCTTTACGATTTCTGTCATTACGCCTCTTCCTTTCACAGGTTGGTTCACCAAATTATATTTCATACTACTTCTAGTTAGAATCTATTACTTTGCTTCGTATGTTTTAATTTTTCCTACGCGGTTTTCGTGACGGCCACCTTCATAGTCAGTTGTTAACCAAATTTTTGCGATATCACGAGCTAGACCAGCACCAATTACACGCTCGCCCATTGCTAACATGTTAGTGTCATTATGCTCTCTCGTTGCTCTCGCGCTGAAAGTATCATGAACTAACGCACAACGAATACCATTTACTTTGTTTGCAGCAATTGACATACCGATGCCTGTCCCACAAACTAAAATACCACGATCTACTTCGCCATTCGCTACCATTTCCGCTGCTGGAAACGCAAAATCAGGGTAATCAACAGAACCAGCTTCACATTCACAACCTAAATCAATATATTCAACATTTAACTCTTCTAATAAACTTACAAGTTCTTTACGGATATTCATACCGCCGTGATCAGATGCTACTACTACTTTCATTTTTACCCCTCCAAAGTTTCAATCCATTATCTTCATTTCTCACTCGATACCTTAAGGGTACGAAGTGATCTCCAATATCGTATTATACACGAAACATCAACCTTCTGAATGTTTTTTCAGTAAAGTTTGTACAAGTTTTTCCATCTCTTCTAACGTTTCTTTATAAGTAGAAAGTGAACCGCCAAATGGATCTGAAATATCTTTACTTATCCCCTCAGTTACTCCATATAATGTATCCACTTTCTTTTCAACGCTCGGATAATGTCCAAGGACAATTTGCCTATGATTTTCCGTCATTGTTACTACAATATCAGCCCAATCAAGCAAAGCTTCGTTTACTTGCTGCGCGGCATGATCGATTGCAATTCCCTTTTCAGCTAAAGCTTCCTTTGCATATACCGACGCATCACTTCCAGGATAGGCGAAAACACCAGCAGATTGCACTTCAAACTTACCTTCTCCATGATGACGAAGTAACGCTTCAGCCATCGGGCTACGGCATGTATTTCCAGTACAAATAAATAACACTCGTTTCATCCAAACCCACCCCTTTTCTTCTTTTCCTACCTTTTATCATAACGTACATAAGAATAGAACAAAAGAAATGTGAATATACAAAAGGCGCATTTCTCTTATATTTTTTCTAAGAAAAATGCGCCTTATCCACATATATGTGAAACCCTATTTCCAAGTGCCTAGAGTATTTTAACATACATAGTAATCGTACTACAAAATAAAATAAGGAATCCATTTCATACGAAACGGATCCCTCTTATACAATAATTATTTCATTGTAACTTTCATTACTTCTGTTGAACCTTTTGTAGCTGTTACACCTACAGTTGTCTTAATAGAATCAGCTGCATCTGTGTTTGTAATAACGATTGGAGTAATTGTGCTTTTCGCTTTTTCACGAATTAATTCTAAGTCGAATGAGATTAATTTATCTCCAGCTTTTACAGCTTGGCCTTCAGAAACGTGAGCTTCGAAACCTTCGCCTTCCATTTTTACAGTTTCTAATCCAACGTGGATTAAAATTTCTGTACCGTTTTTCGCTTTAATTCCGATAGCATGTTTTGTGTGGAATAATTGTACGATTTCACCATCAACTGGAGATACAACTACACCTTCAGTAGGATCGATTGCAACACCGTCACCCATCATACGACCTGCGAATACTGGATCTGGTACTTCTTCAATATTTTTCACTGCTCCAGTTAATGGAGCTACGATTGTTTCTTCATTTGTTTTTGAACCAAGACCGAATAATTTTTTAAACATAGGATAGTCCTCCTTATAATTTACCTAAAAGTTTATAGGGCAATCCCTAGTAAAGATCGGGATACATGTAAGACTTCATACTTCGAATATTATACTATAAAAACGCTTTCGAAATAAATTACGTCATTACTAATAGACTCTTATTGTAGCTCTTTGCAAAATTCCAGTCAATTCTGATTGTCTGAATAACAATAAGAAAATTAACTTCTACTTATATTTTCTCTTTTTTTATCCAACTTGTCTAGAGGTCTTTACTACATTTTGTTTTTTGTTGTTAATTTGTAAAATTAATTTCAAACTTTTTTCGAAATCTACTTGACTAAAGTAAGTAACTATTTTATTATTACTTACATAAGGTAAGTTAATAACTTTTAGGGGGTTTTCAAAAATGATGGATTTCGGTCTTCTTATTATTCGTCTTATTATAGGTATTACATTCATGGGTCATGGTGCTCAAAAATTATTTGGTTGGTTCGGCGGTTACGGTTTAAAAGGAACAGGCGGCTGGATGGAATCAATCGGTTTACGCCCTGGTGTATTCATGGCATTTATGGCTGGCGCAACTGAATTATTAGGTGGTTTCTTATTCGCATCAGGTATTTTCACTGCAATTGGTTCATTATTTATCGTTGGAACAATGTTAATGGCAATCTTCACTGTTCACGGAAAAAATGGTTACTGGGTAACCCAAAACGGATATGAATACAACTTAATGTTAATCGCCGTTGCTATCGGGGTAGCTTTAATCGGACCTGGTGCATACGTTTTATTATAATTTTTATCTTGAACTCGAGATTATTTAGACGGAACTTACTTCATTGTGGTTGAAGTAAGTTCTTTTTATGTAATAAAAATATTATTTTCAGCAGGAGTTTTCCACTAACATCTTGTAAACAAACAATAAGTCGTCATATTTAGAAAGGGGATTTCAAGCATGTTATCCATTAATCCAAATGAACAATCGGAAAAAGAGAATTACAAATTATTAACGGGAAGTATCATTCCACGCCCTGTCGCATTCGTTACTTCTGTAACAAAAGACGGCGTATTAAACGGAGCACCATATAGTTATTTCAATATTGTCGCTGCTAATCCACCACTTATCTCAGTTTCTGTACAACGAAAAGCTGGAGAAAGAAAGGACACTTCCCGAAACGCAATTGAAAAAGGGGAATTTGTCGTACATATCTCTGATGAATCATATGTAGCGGCAATTAACGAAACAGCAGCTAATCTCCCGCCAAATGAAAGTGAAATTGAACTAGCAAAACTAACACCAATTGAAAGTGATGTCATCTCCGTTCCAGGTGTAAAAGAAGCAAATATTCGAATGGAATGCGTACTAGAACGCGCAATTCCTCTTGGCGGAACAGAAGACTCACCGGCTTGCGATCTACTAATCGGACGCGTCGTTCGTTTCCACGTCGCAGAACACCTATACGAAAATGGACGCATTCATGCAGAAGGACTAAAACCAGTAAGCCGCCTAGCAGGACACAACTACGCAAAACTAGGCGAACAATTTGAATTGGTGAGGCCAGTTTAAAAGTGGACGCGGCTCGTTCAGAATCGCAGGGCACTTTAAGCTCTCGACCTTGAAGCGATTTTTACTTCGAGCGAGAGAGCGAAATGACCGGAGATTCTAGCCGCTGGAGCTGGATAATATCTAAAAGCGAAGACAACTCAATTACTTCCTTCACTTAAACATAAAAATCCCCTGCTAAATAGCAGGGGATTTTTTTCATTGTAATTCTTCCTTCTTCTCTTCTAAAGTAGGCACTTTCTCTTTTTTCGGTTTCCCAAGCTTAATAACTAAGAAATATAGGGCAAGCAATGTAATCAGAAAAACAATTAAAAACGGGTATGGAGAATAAAAAGCACGCGCTGCCTCCGTTTTTCCCGCCACAAACTTCAATGACTCAATATCTAAAAACTCAGCAAACATTTGTACACCGAGCATACTAAACCAAAAGACAAAGAAACTAATAATAATACCAAAAACTTGCTTCAATCTCGTCATTCATCTCATCCTTTCTATATGTGTAATTTTTTAGCGCAATCATTATAGTACAAACAAAACTATGCACAGAAAGGAACTATTTTACTATTCGCGAATTAACTTAATCCAACCTAAAATTGAAATTTGCAAAATAACACCCCAAATAATAAGCAGTCGTAACCATCTAGGAAAAAAAGTTACAAATTGAATGTACCATTCCAATAACTTTTTCATAGCGCCCTCCCCCTTAAAATTATATAGGAAAAAGGAGATATAATCCAAATCCAACCAGAATGATACCACCTACTATCTCACCGTATGTACCGAGCATATCTTTCGCATGCCTACCAATGAATAAACCAATCCACGCTAATAACATACTAACAAATCCAAAAAGTAATATCGTAATAATTGTCTGTGCTCCGTAGATACCAAGACTAAGCCCTACTGAAAAACTATCTATACTAACGCCAAATGCAAATACGAATAAGCTAATTCCAATAGGGGCCGTTCTAGTCTCTTCATTCTCCAATATAGAGGAATATACAATATAAAATCCTAGTCCAATTAATAAAATAGCACCTGCAAAATGTGCAATGTCTCCATACTTCTCTGATAAAAAACGACCTAATACCATCCCTATAAATGGCATGATAATATGAAATACCCCTATCGTCATACCGATATACAGGATTTGTCTTACCTTTAAGGTCATCATTCCCATACCAAGACTCACCGAGAATGCATCCATTCCTAAGGCGAATGCCATAATTATTAAAGGTATTAGCTGTTCAAACGTCATTCATGTCCCTCCTCGGACGTGCTACTTCAAAATATGCTTATCCGAGGAGAAATATTCTGTTTGCTAATCGTACCTTATGATTCAGTAATAATCTGATGTCCTGCCGCTTTTGTTAAGCGATTCATAATCGCATTTCCTATTCCTTCATCCGGGAATGATTCACTAAAAATAACATCCACATCACTTGCATCAAACGTTCTAAGTACATCATATAATTTAGTCGCAACGCTAGCTAAATCGCTTCGAACACCACAAGATAATACAACATCCGCGCTATATATATGCTGATACTCTTCTGTCGTTAATACGCCCACCTTGAATCCTTCTTCCTTCTTCTCATCCACAAGGTGCTGAATAAACTCACGTGACCCTTCAACAATACTAAGTGGCGCTTTCGGTGCATAATGTGTATATTTCATTCCGGGTGATTTCGGTTTTTCTTTCTCGTCCTTTAAAGCCGGATCTAAAGAAACCGTACCGATCACCGCTTCCAATTGTTCTTTCGTAATTCCACCTGGGCGTAATATCGTCGGAATAGTGCTCGTACAATCAATTACAGTCGATTCGACGCCAACTCCTGTTGCACCACCATCTACAATACCTGCGATTTTTTCATTTAAATCTTCATATACGTGAGACGCTAGCGTCGGACTTGGACGCCCAGAGCGATTCGCACTCGGTGCTGCAACAGGTACATTTGCCTCCTCAATGAGAGCAAGCGCTACTGGATGATCAGGCATTCTTACTCCAACTGTATTAAGTCCTGCCGTCACTTTCTCTGAAATTCCTTCTTTTCTAGGCAAAATAATTGTTAACGGGCCTGGCCAAAAATGCTCCATTAACTTCTCTGCAACTGGCGGAATTTCCTTCACAATCCCATCTAACTGAGATTTTGTACCGATGTGGACAATCAGTGGATTATCACTCGGTCTTCCTTTCGCTTCAAAAATTTTCGCGATTGCTTCATCATTCATCGCGTTTGCGCCTAATCCATATACCGTTTCTGTAGGGAAGGCAATTGCCTCGTTTTCCCTTAATAATTTTGCTGCTTCTTGTAACTGTGGATAATATTTTTTTCTTTCCACAACATTATCCACAACCCACATATTTGTATGCATTTTTTCCCACGTCCTTTTCTACCCTGAAATACTTGTCTATTTTTAGTTTACTATGAGATTTATCCAAAAGACAAACAAGGTTTATCCACAAAATGTGGATAAACCTAATTAATCCGTGGATAACTTTGTGAATAGCTGACAATTTAGTATTATTGCATTTGGCTCTTTTATATTTTTACAAAAGTGTTCTAACTGTCGAATTCCCTCTGGTACGTTTTCTTTCTCTATAGTAACAAAGTCAAAAAACTGAAAGATCGTTATAGATTGTGGATGATTTGTTAATAAGTACAATTGTCGAATGTTTTTTTCTTTCATATACTGCAAAAACATTTCAAAAAAATATAAGAAAGTCTGTTTATCCACATTAGGTGTGAATAAACAAGAACGAATAAGTGCGTTTTCTTCACTTTGTTCATATCCAATGACAGCCCGTATTTCTTCCGCCTCTTCCAAAATCATAAATTGCGCGTACAACTCATTTATTTTATCATCTTTTTTATTAGCTTGTCCGAAAAAAGAATGCAATCTTTCCACATCTGCTTTCGTAGCAAAATATACCTTCTTCATAGTAAATCCCTCCTCTTTTTTATATATGAGAAGGGATCTACTAATAGTACTATTTAGAGAATAAAGATGTAAAAGCCTCTACAATAAACAACTTAACTTCCGGCTTTTCTTCTTCCTCCTCTATTTTTACATACTCATTTTGTTTATCTTGTTTTTGTTCCACAGGTTTCTCCACTTTTTCCACAGTTTTTGTTTCCTCTTTACTTACAGATTGTTCTTCTACTTTCGTTTCATTTTTTACTACTTTCTTTTCAGAAGCTGTTACTTTTTTTGCGACTTCCTGCTTTACAACTTTCTTTTCTTTCACCGCATCCTCTTTTTTCTCTTCTGTATCTACTACTTCCTCATCTATTTGTTTTACCTGCTCCTCTTCAGGAGATTCAGCCTTCACAACATGTTCTTCTTTCCTTACAGCTGTACCACTTGAAAAATCTAAGAAACACATCGGCGGAAATAATACACACCACCAGTTCGCCCCTTCACCTTCTCCAATTGTAATCAATACCGCCTCATATTCCCCTGCTGGATAAATAAAATTCCCATATACCTTTGTAGGAAACTTTACATTCTTACTGAATTTCACTTGAAATGAATCTTTACTTCCTTCTTTTTTCAACGTATCGGCCACTGTTTTTTCGATTTCTGGAATATGACTTTGAATGACTTTACGCGCCTCTTCAAATGAAGTTAAATCCGCTACCCAACCATCAATTTGCGTTTTTACTTCATCACGCACTTTGCGCTTTAACGCCTGATCTTTATCTGAATCACTATTTGCTAAAATTCGTAATCGAACGGCCTCTTTCGGAATAACTGAAGGCCCTTTCGCATCAGCTTTCATATATCCAAACTGCACAAGCAACTGTGCACCAATTAATAATAGAAGAAGATAAGCAATAACTTGTTTTTTCATTTCCTCCACCGTCCCTTCTACAAACAGTGTGGACAGACTTTCATCTTTCTAAACTATTAAATTCAAAATCTATATGAATTTTTCCACAAAAAAATAGAGTAAGGTGTGAACCTTACTCCATCTCTGCAAATACCATACGGTCTTTTCCATTAATATCAAAAACAACCTCAACACGAGCATGTGGGAAAGCTTGTTGTAACAATGCCTTTACATCTTCACCTTGCCCTATTCCGATTTCAAACGCCACAATTGCTTTCTTCTGCAGCACATTCGGCAATTCTTCCATAAAACGGCGATAAAAATCTAATCCATCTTCACCGCCAACAAGCGCTCTCTTTGGCTCATGCTCTTTCACAACAGGAGATAGACCACGCCAATCCTCTTCCGGTATATATGGAGGATTTGAAACGACAACATCTAACTTTTGACCTGTTTTATAAAACGGCGATAATAAATCACCGTGATAGAACGTTACTTCTGCATCCAAAGTTTTTGCATTTTCTTTTGCAACTTCAATCGACTCCTGCGCAATATCTACCGTATACACATGAAGATTTTTATTTTCTAAAGCAAGTGTAATCGAAATCGCTCCGCTACCTGTACCGATATCTGCTACATGTAGTTTCTCATCACCAAAATGGCGCTCGATTCTTTCTAATACTCCCACTATAAGCTCTTCTGTTTCCGGTCTTGGTATTAATACTTCTTCATTCACAAAGAACGATCGTCCATAAAACATTTCATAACCAATCATATATTGAATCGGAATACCTTCTACATGCTTGTGGATAAACTCTGTAAAACTCGTTTCTTGTTCCACAGTTATTTCTTCACGCATATTCATCAATAATCCTGTTCTGTTCACCTTTAATACATGACAAAGGACAATTTCTCCCGCATTTTCATCTCGTCCATTTTCCTGTAAAAAAGAAGAAGCCCATTTCAGGGCTTCATAGACACGCATTACTCAGCTGCCTCCATCTTTTGAGCCTGATCTTCCATCACTAAGGCATTGATGAAATCATCTAACTTACCTTGTAAGATTTGATCTAGCTTTTGAATCGTTAAACCGATTCGATGGTCTGTAACACGGTTTTGCGGGAAGTTATACGTACGAATACGCTCTGAACGATCACCCGTACCAACAGCTTGTTTACGGTTTTGATCATACTCAGCTTGTGCTTCTTGTCTAAATTTATCATAAACACGTGCGCGTAATACTTTCATCGCTTTTTCTTTATTCTTAATCTGTGATTTCTCATCCTGACATGATACAACTACACCAGTCGGTAAATGCGTTAAACGTACCGCTGACATCGTTGTATTAACGCTCTGTCCACCAGGTCCACTAGAAGCGAATGTATCAACACGAACGTCTTTCTCATGAATGTCAATTTCTACTTCTTCTGCCTCTGGTAATACAGCTACAGTTGCTGTAGATGTATGAATACGTCCACCAGATTCTGTTTCAGGAACACGTTGTACACGGTGAGCACCATTCTCGAATTTCAGCTTCGCGAAAGCACCTTTACCGTTAATCATAAAGATAATCTCTTTATATCCACCTAATTCTGTATAGCTAGCCTCGATAATCTCCGTTTTCCAACCTTGCACCTCAGCATAGCGGCTATACATACGGTATAAGTCACCAGCAAATAAAGCGGCCTCGTCGCCACCAGCAGCTCCACGAACCTCAACGATAACGTTCTTATCATCATTAGGGTCTTTTGGAACAAGTAAAATTTTCAGACGCTCTGATAATGTTTTTTCTTGTGCTTCTAACTCAGAAACCTCTTCTTTTACCATGTCACGCATTTCTGCGTCTAACTTATCCTCTAACATTGCTTTTGCATCTTTTAATTGCTCACGAACATCTTTATACTCACGATACACCTCTACCGTATCTTGTATATCAGATTGTTCCTTTGAATACTCACGAAGCTTATTTGTATCGCTAATAATCTCTGGATCACTTAACAATTCATTTAACTTCTCATAACGATCTTCTACAGCTTGCAAACGATCTAACACATCATTCACCTCTACATCCTAGTATCTAATACAAATAGTATATGGTACTTACTCAAAAAAACGCAAATTATATTTAAAAGCGCAAGCGGCTTGACCACTCATTCTCTCTATTTTGAAAAAAACCCGCCCTACACAGCGAGTTTTACTTATCTTTGTTTGCAGGAACTGCATGACAATGACGACAACGTGGTTCATATGATTCTGAAGCCCCAACTAAAATAATCGGATCATCGAATGCCGCTGGCTCTCCATCAATTAATCGTTGTGTACGACTTGCTGGAGATCCACATACAGAACATACTGCTTGTAGTTTTGTTACATGTTCAGCAATCGCCATCAGCTGAGGAACTTGTCCAAATGGTAGACCACGGAAATCTTGGTCTAAACCAGCTACAATGACACGATAGCCACGATTTGCTAATACTTGCACCACTTCCACAATGTCCCCATCAAAAAATTGCACCTCATCGATTGCAATAACATCCAGCTCTTCTGTAATATGTTCAAATATATCCTTTGAAGCTGAAACAGGAACTGCTCTTACCTTTAATCCGTTATGTGATACAACATCTTCTTCACTATAACGATTATCAATACATGGTTTAAATACAATTGCATGTTGTTTTGCAAATTGCGTACGGCGCACACGACGGATTAGCTCTTCTGATTTGCCAGAAAACATACTACCGCAAATCACTTCAATCCAGCCATTTTGATTTATTAAGTACATGAAGCTCTCCTTTCATCTACTTTTTAGTTAAAAGTAGGGTAAAGGTATAATATTTTCGCAAAAAAAACAGACAAGCGAATACATACACTTGCCTGTTTTATGTTTTTATTACTTAATACCGTATTTCTTATTGAAGCGGTCAACGCGTCCATCTGCAGTAGCAAATTTCTGACGTCCAGTGTAGAATGGGTGAGAATCAGAACTGATCTCAACTTTTAGTAATGGATAAGTGTTACCATCTTCCCACTCAACAGTCTCGTTAGATCCTTTAGTAGATCCGCTTAAGAATTTGAAGCCTGTGTTTGTGTCCATGAATACAACTTTCTTGTAATCTGGGTGAATTCCTGCTTTCATTCTTTTCATCTCCTTCCGCCCTGAATCATTTTCGAAACAGAGTTTTTCATCTTCAGCTGCATACACAACTATATTGATGAAACACATATGATGAAATTATAACAAGGCTAACTTCATTTTGCAACTACCTGTTTTTGTCTTTTTAATTTTAAAAGCGCAAGCGGCTCGTTCAGAATGGGAGGGGGATGGAGCTTCTGACGTAGAGGCGCTTTTTGCCTCATAGGAAGACGCGAAGCCACCGACCATTCTAGCCGCTGGAGCTGGATATTAACTTAAAGTGGAGGCAGCTCATCCGGCGATAATCAACTAATATTCTTCCACTCATATCTCTTTAACATCACCTAAAAAACATAAAAAACTCGCTTATCACAAAATAAGCGAGTCCCAATCTTTTCCCTTTACTTAGTTGTTACATATCTTTTCGAATCTGCAACAATGTTTTGTAAAAATTCTTCATTTGTTTTTGTTTGACGAAGTTTACGTAAGAAACTTTCAACAAAGTCTGGTGTATCACGCATTGTTTTACGAATACCCCATAGCTTGTCTAAATGTTCTTTCGGAATTAATAGATCTTCTTTACGTGTACCAGAACGACGAATATCAATTGCCGGGAAGATACGACGCTCAGCTAATGAACGATCTAAGTGAAGTTCCATATTTCCAGTTCCTTTAAATTCTTCGTAAATTACATCGTCCATACGAGACCCTGTATCAACAAGCGCTGTTGCTAAGATAGTTAAGCTACCGCCTTCTTCAATATTACGCGCAGCTCCGAAGAAGCGCTTCGGTCTATGGAAGGCAGCTGGGTCGATACCACCCGATAATGTTCTACCACTTGGCGGAATAACAAGGTTGTAAGCTCGCGCTAAACGGGTAATACTATCCATTAAAATGATAACATCTTTTTTGTGCTCTACAAGACGCATTGCACGTTCTAACACAAGTTCCGCTACTTTAATATGATTTTCTGGTACTTCATCAAAAGTAGAACTTACAACATCTCCTTTAACAGAACGTTCAATGTCTGTTACTTCCTCTGGACGCTCATCAATTAAAAGTACAATTAATTCAGCTTCCGGATGATTTGTTGTAACACTGTGTGCGATTTCTTTTAATAAACTTGTTTTACCAGCCTTTGGAGGCGCGACAATTAAACCACGTTGTCCAAATCCAACTGGTGCGATTAAATCCATGATGCGTGTCGGTAACTTTTTCGGTTCCGTTTCCAACTTCATTTGGCGATCTGGGTATAATGGTGTTAATGCAGGGAAATGCACACGCTCTTTTGCTGAATCTGGATCATCTCCGTTTACAGCTTCAACTTGTAATAACCCAAAATAGCGTTCATTTTCTTTCGGAGGTCGTACTTTACCAGAAACTTTGTCTCCATTACGTAAATCGAAACGACGAATTTGCGAAGCTGAGATATAAATATCTTCTGAGCTTGGAGAATAGTTGATAGGACGTAGGAATCCAAATCCTTCTGATTGAATAATTTCTAATACGCCTTCCATAAAGAAGAAACCTTCTTTTTCTGCTCGAGCTTTCAAAATAGAAAAAATTAACTCTTTTTTCGTTAATTTGCTATAATACGAAATCTTAAATTCTTTCGCAAGCTCGTATAACTCTTTTAATTTCATGTTTTCTAATGCTGCAATTGACAAATTCATTCAGACACCACACTTTAACGTTATTCTCTTTTCACATGGGTAAAGGGAAAAAATACGGAAGGCAAATAATTAATAATGAAAGGCAATAAGTTCAAGTAGGGTAATATTCACTATTGTAACCCTTTTATCTAGTTTTAATCAATACGTTGGAACACAAATACAAGAAGCGAAGACAAGAAAGTTTGTCTTCGCTTTTTATATTTCTTACTTTTTTCTACTCACCCTATTTTAAATGGCGATAAATAGGCCATTTATGATTATGAACGAGCCGCTTCCACCCTTTATTTAATAACCAAGTTCGGTTTTTTATTCAAGCTATGACGTCCATCTACGAAGCGTACTGTGCCTGATTTTGCACGCATAACAAGAGATTGTGTTGTTCCTACGCTACCTTTAAATTGAACGCCGCGTAATAGTTCTCCGTCTGTTACGCCTGTTGCTGCAAAGATTGCATCGTCACCTTTTACTAAGTCCTCCATGCGAAGGATACGGTTGATGTCTTCTATACCCATCTTTTTGCAACGCTCCAATTCAGCGTCGTTTTGTGGTAATAGTTTTCCGTGAATCTCGCCGCCTAAACATTTTAATGCAACTGCTGCTAATACACCCTCAGGCGCACCACCAGAACCGAATAAAATATCTACACCTGTACGATCGAATGCAGTATTAATTGCACCTGCTACGTCTCCATCATTAATCAATTTAATACGAGCACCAGCTTTACGAATTTCTTCAATAATCGCTTGATGACGTGGACGGTTTAAAACTGTCGCTACAACATCTTCAATATCTTTATTCTTCGCTTTCGCAACTGCACGTAGGTTATCAATAATAGGCGCATCAATATCGACTGCTCCAACCGCTTCTGGGCCAACCGCGATTTTATCCATGTACATGTCAGGAGCATGTAACAAATTACCGTGATCTGCAATTGCAATAACAGCAAGAGCATTCCATCCACCAGCTGCCACAATATTTGTCCCTTCTAAAGGATCAACTGCAACGTCTACACGTGGACCATATCCTGTACCTAATTTTTCTCCGATATATAGCATTGGTGCTTCATCCATTTCACCTTCACCAATTACAACTGTACCTTTCATCGGAATTGTATCAAATACATCACGCATAGCTGATGTTGCTGCACCGTCTGCTTCATCCTTTTTCCCGCGTCCCATCCAACGCGCTGATGATAAAGCTGCAGCCTCTGTTACACGTACTAACTCCATAGATAAACTTCTTTCCACAATAATCCCTCTCCTTTAAGTCTTTATATTTATGCCGTATTTTGTGAACCGTGTTTTTCTATAAAGTGTACTTCCGCAAGTAGTGATGCTTCGCTTCCCCCTTGCGGAAGTATCACTTATGCGTTCTTCATCTCTTCAATTTCTTGCTTTGTCATTTGTTCTCGCCAAATGTTTGCGCCAAGCCCTTTAAGCTTGTCTACTATATTTTCATAGCCTCGATCGATATGCTCAAGTCCGGTTACTTCTGTAATTCCATCCGCCATTAACCCTGCAATAACAAGAGCCGCTCCAGCTCGTAAATCACTTGCTTTCACTTTTGCACCTTGCAATAAAACAGGACCAGTTACAATTGCCGAACGACCTTCTACTTTAATTTGTGCATTCATACGACGTAATTCATCAATGTGTTTAAAGCGCGCGCCGTAAATCGTATCCGTTACAACACCCGTTCCATGCGCCTTTGTTAAAAGTGTTGTAAATGGTTGTTGTAAGTCTGTTGGGAAACCTGGATATACAAGCGTTTTTATATCAACTACTTTTAACCTTCTATTACCGTTCACTGTAATTTGGTCATCGTTCGTTTCAACCTGGACACCAGCTTCTCTTAACTTTGCCGTAACTGACTCTAAATGCTGAGGAATAACATTATCAACTGTCACTTCTCCTCCTGACGCAGCACCTAAAATCATATACGTACCCGCTTCAATACGATCTGGAATGATCGTATGATGACAACCATGCAGTGAATCCACACCATCAATTCGGATTACATCTGTACCAGCACCTTTAATACGTGCACCCATACTTGTTAACAATGTAGCTACATCAATAATTTCTGGTTCTTTTGCTGCGTTTTCAATAACAGTTCTACCTTTCGCGCGCACAGCTGCTAGCATAATATTAATCGTAGCTCCTACACTAACAACATCTAAATAAATACGTGCACCGCGTAGTTCATCTGCTCTTAAATAGATAGCACCTTGTTCGTTTGTAACATGTGCACCTAACGCTTCAAACCCTTTAATGTGCTGATCAATTGGCCTCGGTCCTAAATGACATCCACCCGGAAGCCCAATAACAGCTTTTTTAAAACGGCCAAGCATCGCACCCATTAAATAATAAGAAGCACGCAATTTTTTCACTTTTCCGTTTGGTAAAGGCATTGCAACCATGTTAGAAGGATCGACTACCATCTCTTCCTCCTGTCCATAAGTTACTCTTCCTCCAATTTCCTCTAGTAAGTCTCCTAACATTTTCACGTCCGAAATATTAGGAACACCACCAATAGTTACTGGAGTATCTGCTAAAATTGTCGCTGGAATTAGTGCAACGGCGCTGTTCTTTGCACCACTCACGCGAATTGTTCCATTTAAAGCTCTTCCGCCTTCAATTAGCAATTTTTCCATATTGAGCTCCCTTCTTGTGAATGTATTTACTTTCTATATTTTTATAGAAAGCTCCCCTTAAGAATCTCAATTACTTTTCCATCCCAAAACTCAATAAATAGGAAACCATTATCTTCATTTCTCCTGTAGTACGAATAGATAAAGATTAACTATTCATCGAATTCACTTTATCAATTTAGATACGTTATCACATTTATTAATAGGACTATGCTCATTATTTTCTATTTCAAAAAAAAATGATAAAATCTTTATACTTGTTCACGCTTTCATTATACAACGAAAGGAAACCGTCTAAAAGACTAGACGGTTTCCAAAACGGAATTTTATTCTTACGCTTTACCGTTAGAACCGAACTCACGCATTTTACCAGCAACAGTTGCTTTAATAGCGTCGCGGCCAGGTCCAATAAATTTACGAGGATCGTAAACTTCTTGGTCTTTGTTTAATACTTCACGAACAGCTTTTGTAAACTCGATTTGGTTCTCAGTGTTTACGTTAATTTTTGAAGTACCTAAAGAGATAGCTTTTACGATATCAGCAGTTGGGATACCAGTACCACCGTGTAATACTAAAGGTACGCCAGTGAAGTCACGAACTTGTTCCATTTCAGCGAATCCTAAGTTAGGCTCACCTTTGTAAGGACCGTGTACAGAACCTAAAGCTGGAGCTAGGCAATCGATACCTGTTGCTTCAACAAGGTGCTTACACTCTGCAGGATCAGCGTAAATTACGCCTTCAGCGATTACGTCGTCTTCTTGTCCGCCAACTGTTCCAAGCTCAGCTTCAACAGATACGTTACGAGCGTGTGCGTATTCTACTACTTTTTTAGTAGTTTCAACGTTTTCTTCGAATGGGTGGTGAGAAGCGTCGATCATTACAGATGTGAAACCTGCATCGATTGCTTCTTTACATTTTTCGAAGCTTGAACCATGGTCAAGGTGAATCGCTACAGGAACAGAGATGTTCATTTCTTCGATTAAAGCTTTAACCATAGCTACAACTGTTTTGAAACCAGTCATATGACGAGCTGCACCCTCAGATACACCTAGGATTACAGGAGATTTTTCTTCTTCCGCAGCAGCTAAGATAGCTTGAGTCCACTCTAAGTTGTTCATGTTGAATTGACCAACTGCGTATTTTCCTTCTAGTGCTTTGTTTAGCATTTCTTTCATAGAAACTAAAGGCATGGTGAATCCTCCTAAAAAACGTTTTTTGTATCCGATAAGTTCTTATCGCTGGTAGTATGACCAGAATAAGGTAAAATATGTATATCTACATACCGGACTTTTTTCTACACTCAATAGGATAACAACTTGTACTCAAAAACTCAACCGTATTCACCTGCACAATAGTCCATGTAAACGCTTTTTTCCATATTTTTTATAAAAAATTCATTTTTATGCCTCTACAGCGAGCTCATTTCTCACCGCTTGACGAATTTCATCAATATCAAATGGTTTAGCAAAATGCATTAAAGCACCTAAATCTTTTGCTTCTTGGATCATATCAAGCTCTCCATAAGCAGTCATTAAAATCACTTTAATACTTTCATCAATTTCTTTTACATGCTTTAAAATCTCTATACCATCCATACCTGGAATTTTCATATCTAACACTACTAAATCCGGATTATCTTTTTTCACGATATCTAAAGCTTGAAATCCATTCGCTGCTTGGAATGTCTGATAACCTTCTTTTTGGAACACTTCATGTAATAACACACGAATGCCATATTGATCATCAACGATTAAAATTTTCCCTTCCATAACTCCCAACCTTTCTGTGTAAATACAAGATTTAAAGCTTCTTATATCTTAACGATTAATTTTCGCTATTCTTTGGCAAATTCCTTCCTATTCTTTCTTATTTTACCGTTTCCTATTTTGTTATGCCACCCTTCGATTTCACCTTTCTAAAAAAATAAACTATAATGAAAGCCGGTAAACACGTACGAAGGGAGTAACATTATGTTAAAAATTTTTTCAACCCAATTAAGTGGTTATTTCTCCAGAGTTTCTCAAAAAGAGGAAATGAATATAGAGGATAGCGCCCGTCTACTTGCTCAAGCATTAGTTGGCGAAGGTTTCATTTATTTACATGGTACAAATGAAATGGAGGGCGTTGTCGCTGAAGCACTATTCGGTGCTGAACCAATGAAGCAAGCAAAACGATTATATGAAGATGGTAAAGAAGTAGAAGTAACTTCTGCAGATCGTGTACTTCTTATCAGCCGTTTTTCAACAGATGAAGAAGTTGTAGCAATAGCCAAAAAACTTCAAGCCAATGGACACTCTATTGTCGGCATCTCTGCTATTCAAGAAGGTACTGAATCGCTAGAGCAATATACAGATGTACATATTGATACAAAGTTGTTAAAAGGTCTTATTCCAGACGATGAAGGTAATCGCTACGGATTCCCAAGCTTAATGATAGCTTTATTTGCATATCACGGAATCAAATTTACAATTGATGAAATGTTAAATGAATATTAAAAAAAGCGCCCTATTTCAGGCGCTTTTTTTATTACTTGCTCTCTTTATTCGTAATAGAAGCTCTTACGAAGTCATGGAACAATGGTTGTGGACGGTTTGGACGAGAAACTAGTTCTGGGTGGAACTGTGCTGCCACGAACCAAGGGTGATCTTTTAATTCAATAATTTCAACTAGACGACCGTCTGGGCTTGTACCAGAGAATACAAATCCTTCTTTTTCCATATCCGGACGGAATTGATTGTTGAACTCATAACGATGACGATGACGCTCATATACAACCGGCTCATTGTAAGCATTGTATGCATTTGTTTCTTCAGCAAGCTTACATGGATATAGACCAAGACGAAGTGTACCACCTAAGTCTTCTACATCTTTTTGTTCTGGTAATAAGTCGATGATTGCATACGGAGTATCAGGATTAATCTCAGAAGAGTTAGCTCCTTCTAATCCTAATACGTTACGTGCGAATTCAATTGATGCAAGTTGCATACCTAAGCAAATTCCTAAGAATGGAACTTTGTTTTCACGAGCATATTGAATTGCAACGATTTTACCTTCTACACCACGATCTCCGAAGCCACCTGGTACAAGGATACCATCTGTGTCTCCTACTAATTCTTGTACGTTCTCTGCTGTTACGTGCTCAGCGTTTACCCATTTCACTTCTACATCTGTATCGAAAGAGTAACCTGCATGACGAAGTGCTTCTACAACAGAAATGTATGCATCTTGAAGCTCTACGTATTTACCAACAAGAGCGATTTTTGTTTTCTTAGAAAGGTTACGTACTTTATCAACTAGCGCAGTCCACTCTGTCATATCTGCAGCTGGATTGTCTAATTTCAAGTGATCGCAAACGATTTGGTCCATGTTTTGTTCTTGAAGAGATAATGGAACCGCATATAAAGTATCTGCATCGCGAGCTTCGATAACTGCTTTTGTATCGATGTCACAGAATAATGCAAGCTTGTCTTTCATATCTTGAGAAACAGGCAGTTCTGTACGAACAACGATAATGTTTGGTTGAATACCTAAGCTACGAAGTTCTTTAACACTATGTTGTGTTGGTTTTGTTTTCATTTCACCCGCTGCTTTTAAATACGGGATTAACGTACAGTGAATGTACATTACATTGTCACGACCAATGTCGCTCTTAATTTGACGAATTGCTTCTAAGAATGGTAGAGACTCGATATCACCAACAGTTCCACCGATTTCTGTAATAACAACATCCGCGTTTGTTTCGCGACCAGAACGGTATACGCGTTCTTTAATTTCGTTAGTAATGTGAGGAATAACTTGAACTGTTCCTCCTAGGTATTCACCACGACGCTCTTTTTGAAGAACTGAAGAGTAAATTTTACCTGTTGTTACATTGCTGTATTTGTTTAAGTTGATGTCGATGAAACGCTCATAGTGACCAAGGTCTAAGTCAGTTTCTGCACCATCATCTGTTACGAATACCTCACCGTGTTGGTATGGGCTCATAGTCCCTGGGTCTACGTTAATGTATGGATCAAACTTTTGAATAGTTACGTTTAAACCACGATTTTTTAAAAGTCTTCCAAGAGATGCTGCTGTAATACCTTTTCCTAGAGACGATACTACACCGCCTGTTACAAAAATATACTTAGTCATGAAAAAGCTCCCTTCTATTTTGCTGTTATATAATCACCGTTGCAAAGCGCAACGTATGTAGATAACACTGTATCCATCTTATTGTTAGACTCTTTTTATATTCTAAACAAAAAACAAAAAAGAAAATTGCTCCCCTCATTACATAAAGTAATAAGTAGGGAGCAATTTTCTTTTATATTTACACTTTAAAAGTATTATCGTCCTTTTTTAAAGAGCCCAAAAATGATTCTACATGGACGATAATGAAAAGTCAAGAACTACAGCTCTTCCTCTTCTTCTTCTTCAGTTTCATCATACTCAAGTTCTTCTTCAGCGAAGTCTTCGTCATCATCTTCATCTAAATCATCAAGATCATCGTCGTCTCCGTCTTCTTCTTCAAGAACCTTGTCCAAATCTTCTACATCATCATCTTCGTCTACATTTCCGTCTGCATCGTCGAAGTCTTCTTCTTCAATGTAGTCGTCAAAACCGTCTTCTTCAACTTTACGTTTCTTCTTCGGTTTTGGTTGAGGCAAGATTTCTTCATCAATTTGCTCATATGGGTACCAGCTGCGTAGCCCCCAACGATTTTCTCCTAAATTAATGAAACGTCCATCGATGTTTAAGTCTGTATAAAATTGTGCGAGTTTCGCATTAACTTGCTCTTGAGATAGTCCCAGCACTTGAGCGATTTCTTGAACCAACTCGTTGAATGTCGTTGCTTGTCTTTTATCCCCTAAAACGCTATGTACAACTTCAATCATTGAACATTCTTTTAGCTCTTCTGGTGAATATTGCTTAAAATTCACTTATGCGGCACTTCCTTTCTTCAAATATAACCTTATATATAACGGTCTGCTTAAAAAAATCCATACTATTCATTATAAACAAAAGTCGCACAAATATGCTACAAAAAAAACGGGAAACTTTATATAGCAATAAAATTATAATTTATCCATTCCTTATTTCGGAAGCATATGGGCCCCTTGCAGCACATACCTAATTTGCATTTCTGTATATTCTTCGAGCGTATATAGTTTTTGCAGCGCCCAACGTCTAAATCCCCACATCTGTCCTTGTATAAAAATATTATGTGCAAGAAGCTGTATTTCTTTTTCATCTAATGTAAATGTTCCATTTTCCGTACACTGTTCTAAAATATTCTCGAACATTCCTACCATTTGAAACTCCTTTTCTAATACGTACGGGAGTGATTCTTTCGGTAAAAAGCGTACCTCTTGATACATTATTAATACTTCCTCCTGCAATTCGTCCATCACTTTAAAGTAATTCGTTATTGCTACCTTTAGACTTTCTATACTCCCTTTCTCTGTACAAACTACTTCCTCTAACCTTTCTTTTACATGTTCATAAATGCTATCACAAACCAAATACAAAACATCATCTTTTGTGCGAATGTACTCATAAAGTGTTCCGATACTAAACCCAGCTGCCTTTGCAATCTCTCTCGTTGTTGTACGCGGGAATCCCTTTTGCTTAAACAATTGCACCGCACCTTTAATCATTTGTTCACGCCTTAACGCGACTAATTTCTCATCTTTCACGGACGCATGTACATTATGTTTAACCATCCCCTTCACCTCTCTCTATTATTTTTTGGAAGGAAAAAGCGTAGGAAAATACCTACGCCTTTGCTCCTACTTCGTTAACATACGAGAAATTACGAGCCTTTGAATTTCTTGTGTTCCTTCATATATTTGTGTAATCTTTGCATCTCGCATATAACGCTCTACTGGATAATCTTTCGTATAACCGTAACCACCAAATACTTGCACTGCTTCAGTCGTCACCTTCATTGCTGCATCGCCTGCAAATACTTTTGACATCGCTGACTCTTTCCCGTACGGAAGCCCTTCCGACTCAAGCCAAGCTGCTTGGTATGTTAGAAGACGCGCCGCCTCCACATCCGTTGCCATATCTGCAAGTTTAAAGCCAATTCCTTGCTGCGCCGCAATTGGTTTCCCAAACTGATGACGCTCTCTTGCATATTCTACGGAAGCATCTAAAGCACCTTGTGCAATACCAACCGCTTGCGCTGCAATACCGTTACGGCCACCGTCTAATGTTTGCATCGCTATCTTAAACCCTTGTCCTTCTTCCCCTAGTAAATTCTCTATAGGAATACGGCAATCTTCGAACATAATTTCAGTTGTTGGTGAAGAGCGAATCCCTAACTTACTTTCCTTCTTCCCAACTGAAAATCCTGGTGTATCACTTTCCACAATAAACGCGCTCGTGCCACGCTGCTTCGATTCGGGATCAGTTAACGCAAAAACAACATAAATATCAGCAATGCCGCCATTTGTAATAAATATTTTCGATCCATTTAAAATGTAATGGTCTCCATCTCTTTTTGCTGTTGTCTTCATCCCACCAGCATCCGATCCAGAACTTGGTTCCGTTAAGCCGTATGCGCCAATTTTCTTCCCTTCAGCCATCGGTCGCAAAAACTTTTGCTTTTGCTCTTCCGTTCCAAATTTAAAAATCGGCCATCCAGCAAGTGAAGTATGCGCAGACAGTGTTACACCTGTCGAAGCACAAACGCGAGATAATTCTTCAATAGCAATTACGTACGCTAAGTAATCGCTTCCAATTCCACCATACTCTTCAGGCCACGGAATACCCGTCAAGCCAAGCTCTGCCATTTGATCAAATAACGCTCGATCAAATCTCTCTTCTTCATCACGCTCAGCTGCTGTCGGTGCTACTTCGTTCTTAGCAAAATCCCGAACCATTTTTCGGATCATTTCATGTTCTTCGGATAGTTTAAAATGCATTCCCGTCTCCCCCTCGTTCTTCTATAAAGCTCGACTAATAACAAGTTTTTGTATCTCACTCGTTCCCTCATATATTTGCGTGATTTTCGCATCACGGAAAAATCTTTCTACTGGGTAATCTTTCGTATAACCGTAACCACCAAATACTTGCACCGCTTCAATCGCAACTTCAACGGCTGTTTTAGAAGCGAATAATTTCGCAATAGATGCTTCTTTACCGCATGGC
This sequence comes from Bacillus sp. CCNWLW194, assembly GCF_037120585.1. NCBI lineage: Bacteria > Bacillati > Bacillota > Bacilli > Caryophanales > Bacillaceae > Bacillus > Bacillus sp. CCNWLW194. Next base: position 110,153 of record NZ_JBBBBL010000010.1, read on the forward strand.
AATCCTTGTGCTCTTAGCGATGCTGCTCTATATACGAGTAATCGCGATGCTTCTACACTAGTTGCCATATCTGCAAGTTTGAATCCGATTCCTTGCTGTGCCGCAATTGGCTTTCCGAATTGCTCACGTTCTTTTGCATAATCAATTGCACATGCAAGCGCCGCTTCAGCGATTCCTAAAGCCTGTGCACCAATTCCAATTCGTCCAACATCTAAATTCGCCATCGCTACCTTAAATCCTTGTCCTTCTTCACCAAGTAAATTCTCAGCCGGCACTATCATATCCTCGAACGTAAGCTGTACTGTGCGAGAACCGAAAAGTCCCATTTTATGCTCATCTTTGCCGATAATTAAGCCTGGTGTATCTTTCTCTACTATGAATGCAGAAATCCCACTCTTTCCTGCCTCAGGATTTGTAGAAGCAAATACAATATATGTACTTGCTTCACCGCCATTTGTAATGAACACTTTCGATCCATTAATAATGTAATGATCGCCTTTCTTTACAGCTCTGGATTTCAAACTTCCTGCATCTGATCCTGCATTTGGTTCTGTTAATGCAAATGCACCTAAATATTCACCAGTCGCAAGCTTAGAAACATATTTCTGCTTCTGTTCTTCTGTTCCAAAATATAAAATCGGATTCATTCCAACTGACGTATGTACAGCTAAAATTACACCAACCGTTGCACTTACCTTTGAAATTTCTTCAATTGCTAAAATATACGAAATAAAATCCATTTCTGCGCCGCCGTATTTTGCAGGCGCTGGAATTCCCATTAATCCAAGCTCACCCATCTTCTGCAAAATCTCTTTTGGGAACACCCCTTGTTCCATACTAGGAACAAAAGGTGCAATTTCCTTCTGTGCAAAATCTCGAACCATTTTCCTCATCATTTGCTGTTCTTCATTAAAACGAAAGTTCATATATTCCGCCTCCATTTGCTATATATCCTTTAAATAATTTGGTAAGACCACTATTTTGTAACAAAGGGGGATTTATTCGTAAACGTAGAAACCACGACCTGTTTTACGTCCTAACCATCCTGCGTTTACGTACTTACGTAGTAATGGACATGGGCGATATTTACTATCACCTAAGCCTTCATGCAACACTTCCATAATGTATAAACATGTATCTAAACCGATAAAATCAGCGAGCGTTAAAGGACCCATCGGGTGATTCATACCGAGTTTCATCACTTCATCGATCGCTTCTTTCGTCGCTACACCTTCATATAGCGTATAGATTGCTTCGTTAATCATCGGTAATAAAATACGGTTCGATACAAACCCTGGGAAATCATTTACTTCAACTGGTACTTTCCCAATTTTCTTCGTAATATCTTCAATCGTTTCATATACGGCATCATCTGTAGCCAAACCACGAATAATTTCAACAAGCTTCATAACTGGAACAGGATTCATAAAGTGCATACCGATTACCTTTTCCGGACGTTTCGTTACTGCTGCAATTTCTGTAATTGGCAGAGATGACGTATTTGTCGCTAAAATTGTGTGTTCTGGAGCAATTTCATCTAAATTCGCAAAGATTTTCTTTTTAATATCCATTTTCTCAACAGCTGCTTCAATAATAAGATCCGCTTCCTTCACACAATCTAAATCAAGCGTTACTGTAAGACGATTTAATGTCGATTCCTTCTCTTCTTCCTTCATGCGTCCCTTTTCTACTTGGCGCGCTAAGTTTTTCGTAATGATAGCCAATCCTCTATCTAATTGCTCTTGTTTTAAATCTTGTACCTTCACATCATATCCTGCCATTGCACATACTTGCGCGATTCCCGATCCCATTTGTCCCGCACCAATTACAACAATTTTTTGTACACTCATTTCTTCTTCCCCCTTAATTTTTAATAAACTATATACCTTCTAATCTTAATTAGTGAACTTCAATCATCACTGCATCGCCTTGACCACCACCGCTACAAATAGAAGCAATTCCAATTCCGCCGCCGCGCTGCTTCAGTGCATGAATAAGTGTAACGATAATGCGCGCACCGCTTGCTCCAATCGGATGCCCCATTGCCACTGCGCCGCCATTTACATTCAGTTTTTCTGGATCAATCCCTGCGATTTCTGTACTTGCAATCGCTACCGCTGCAAATGCTTCATTAATCTCGAATAAATCAATGTCTTCAATTGTCTTGCCTGTTTTTTTCAACAATGCATTAATTGCATAACCTGGCGTTCTTGGGAAATCTTTAGATTCCACCGCAATTGCTGTATGCGCCAAAATTGTCGCTAACGGCTTTCTTCCTTCTTGCTTCGCTCTGTCTTCGCTCATTAGTACAAGTGCAGCACCACCATCGTTTAGTCCTGGCGCATTACCAGCCGTCACCGCCGCTTTCTTATCAAATACAGGTTTTAGTTTCGCTAATTTTTCAACCGTTGTATCTTCACGCGGTGCCTCATCCTTTGCAACAACAATAGGATCGCCTTTTCTTTGCGGAATCGTTACGGGTACAATTTCCTCTTCAAAACGTCCTTCTTTATGCGCTGAAACCGCGCGTTGATGGCTACGATATGCCCATTCGTCTTGCGCTTCGCGAGAGATCCCATCTTCCTTCGCAACTTCTCCGCCATAAACGCCCATGTGTATCCCTGAAAATGCGCATGTTAAACCGTCTGCCACGTTTAAATCGATAACTTCGTTGTTACCCATTCTGTATCCCCATCTTGCCCCACGCAAAATGTAAGGACTGTTACTCATTGATTCCATTCCACCAGCTACAATCAGTGATTGATCACCAGTACGAATAATTTGATCCGCTAACGTAACCGCACGAAGCCCTGAAGCACAAACTTTATTCACTGTTTCCGTCTGCACTTCCCAAGGGATTCCAGCAGCTCTCGCAGCTTGACGCGATGGAATTTGCCCCTGTCCGCCTTGAATAACCGTTCCGAATATAACCTCCTCAACATCACTAGCAGAAACATTTGCTCTTTCAAGCGCCGCTTTAATCGCAATTCCTCCAAGTTCTGTTGCTTTTACGTCTTTTAAAGATCCTCCAAATTTCCCAACCGGTGTTCTTGCAGCACTTAAAATAACTGTTTTACTCATGTCTATTTCCCCCATTTTTTTATTAGCGCTGAGCGCTCGCTCGGTATTCTTACGTTGAGAAGAGGTGCAATCATTGCACCTCTCTCTAAATTTGTATACATGCTTGCAGATTACATTGCTTCTTTCTTCTGTCCGATAACAGAGCGTTCTAAAATCTCTGTTACATCAAGAGTTTGAACCTTCTCTTCTACTTCTTTCGCTTTCGTCCCATCACTAATCATCGTTAAGCAATATGGACAACCTGTACCGATAATGGATGGTTGCACAGCTAATGCTTGTTCTGTACGAGCAACGTTAATACGAGAACCTGCCGTTTCCTCCATCCACATTAAGCCACCACCTGCGCCACAACACATTCCCGTTTCACGGTTACGTGCCATTTCCACAAGATTCACGCCAGGAATCGCTTTCAAAATATCACGTGGTGCTTCATATACTTCGTTGTATCTTCCTAAATAACAGGAATCATGGTACGTAACTGTTTCCTCAATAGCGTGAACAGGTTTTAAGCGTCCTTCTTTCACCCACTGAGCTAACAGTTCTGTATGATGATAGACTTCTGCTTGCAAGCCAAAGTCTGGATACTCATTTTTAAATGTGTTATAAGCATGAGGGTCAATCGTAACGATTTTCTTCACTCCTGCTTTTTCAAATTCTTCAATATTCTTTGTCGCCATCTCTTGGAATACAAATTCATTTCCAAGGCGGCGCGGTGTATCTCCAGAGTTCTTTTCTTTATTACCGAGAATCGCGAATGAAATGCCTGCCTCGTTCATTAACTTTGCAAACGATATCGCAATCTTTTGACTACGATTGTCGTATGATCCCATCGAACCAACCCAGAATAAATATTCAAACTCCTCGCCAGCTTTCGATTTTTCTTTTACAGTTGGAACTGTTACTTCATCGTCACCTTGGCGCCATGTTTCACGCTCTTTACGGTTTAGACCCCACGGATTCCCTTGACGCTCGATGTTCGTCATCGCACGCTGCGCTTCCGCGTCCATCTTTCCTTCTGTTAAAACGAGATAGCGGCGTAAATCAATAATTTTGTCAACATGCTCATTCATAACCGGACACTGGTCTTCACAGTTACGGCAAGTTGTACATGCCCAAATCTCTTCTTCTGTAATAACATCTCCGATTAAACTCGGATCGTAAGCGAGTGCTGTAGCTGCTGATTCTTGCTGCCCTTTCCCAGCTGCCATCATCGCTAACTGATTTCCTTGTGTATTATTAAAAGCAACTACTGGAACCCACGGTGCTTTTGACGTTACAGCCGCTCCTTTATCAGTTAAATGATCGCGAAGTTTTAAAATTAAATCCATCGGCGATAACATTTTTCCTGTTCCTGTTGCCGGACACATATTTGTACAACGACCACACTCTACGCAAGCGTATAAATCAATAAGCTGATTTTGTCTAAAGTCTTCAATTTTACCGACACCAAATGTTTCTTGTGTTTCATCTTCAAAGTCAATTTTTTCAAGTTTCCCTGGATTTGAAAGACGACCGAAGAATACGTTAGCTGGTCCTGCAATTAAATGCGCGTGTTTTGATTGTGGTACGTACACTAAAAACGTTAACAAAATTAGTAGATGCACCCACCAAGAGAAATAGAACACAGAAATGGCTACGGTTTCATTTATCCCTGAGAAAACGTAAGCGATTGCAGAAGCGATTGGTTCACTCCATGAAAGCTCCTCGCCGTGCCATATAATTCCCATCCCATTACCGAGTAGCACAGAAATCATTAAGCCACCAATAAAGATAAGAACAAGGCCTGATTTGAAATTACGTTTTAAACGAACTAGCTTCTCGACATAACGTCTATGAAAAGCCCAAAAGACTGCAATTAAAATAACAAGTGTGACAATTTCCTGGAAGAATGTAAATGCAGGGTATAGTGGTCCAAGTGGAAGATGTGATCCTGGTGCGAGTCCTTTCCAAACGAAGTCAATTGCTCCAAATTGGACAAGAATAAATCCATAAAAGAACATAACGTGAATAATGCCGCTCTTCTTATCTTTCAGCAGCTTTTTTTGACCGAAAACATTGACCTTAAGAAGATCCCAACGCTCTTTAAAACGACGGTCAAATTCAATCTTTTTTCCTAACTGTATGTAGGCCATCCTCGTTCGTATAAGATATACAAACAAATATCCCGCATAAGCAATAACAGCAATGGCAGCCAGCCAATTAATGATCAGTAAGCTATTCATTTTTATGCTACCCCTCTCTTTGTAAGCCCTCTTTCTTTTTTTAGAATCTTCGAAAACATATAATTTTCTGAATTTTTCCCCTACCTTTATTATATAATGAGTGAGCATTCAGTCAACAGTTTTTTGTTATACAACAACATATTTTTTCATAAAGCTGTTTATTTCGGTGAAACTATAAAGTGAAACTTTAATGAGTAAGAAGCTATTCATTCCCTACTCATTATTAGCCCGCAAATAACGGGATAAAGTGTAAGTATGATTTATACACAACTGATGGTGAAAAGACCGTGAAGGAGGGAATTTACTCATGTTCTTCTTATCTCTCTTGTTAATAGGCAGTGCTCTGTGGATTGTAATCGACCTTTCTTATGGGAGAATTGTTCATTTAAAGCGTGTACATTCTCGTTCTTTCCCTTTACGTCAAAGTGATTTTCACCTTTATACATACGGAAAAGATTTGTATGACGCCCTATTTACTGATATAAAACAGGCGAAACGCCATGTGCACGTTTTGTTCTTCATTGTAAAAAACGATAAAATCAGTCGTGAATTTTTAAAGTTACTGATCGATAAGGCAAAGGAAGGAATTGAAGTAAGACTTTTACTCGATCGATTGGGAAGCCACTATTTATCAAACGAGGCAATTCGCTCCCTGCAAAAACATGGTATCTCTTTTTCATTTTGTCACAAAGTAAAGTTTCCTTTACCTTTCTTCTCTGCAAATCAAAGAAACCATAGAAAAATTACAGTCATTGACGGAAAAATTGGTTATATCGGAGGATTTAATATTGGTGAAGAGTATTTGGGACATAATGAACGATTAGGATTATGGAGAGACTATCATTTACGTCTTACAGGCGAAGGAGTACAAGATTTACAAAAACAATTTTTACATGACTGGTTTGATGATACAAACCAAAATTTATTGAATGCTTCTCTTTATTTTCCGAAACAGCAACCCGGCACTATCCAACATCAATTTATTCCGACTGATGGTGCGTATTTACAACATACTTTTTTACATTTAATTGAAGGGGCAAAAAAGGAACTCTTTATCGGTACACCCTATTTCATTCCGGGAAAAAAAATTATGAATGCATTATTAAAAGCACGCAAACGTGGGGTTCAAATTACGATTCTCGTTCCAGAAAAAGCTGATCACGCCCTTGTTCGAGAAGCGAAGTTCCCATATTGCCGAAAGTTAATACGAGCCGGGTGTAATATTTACGCATTTCAACAAGGTTTTTTTCACGCTAAAGTTATTATAGTGGATGATTATATTTGTGATATCGGAACTGCAAACTTTGATATGAGAAGTTTATATATTAACCATGAAATCAACTGCATTTTATATGATAAACATTTTATACAAGCAGTAAAAAGCAAATTCCATGAAGATCTAGAAAACGCGTCATTACTTTCCTTTGAAGATGTTAGCCCACTTTCTCTTATTGATAGAGGAAAAGAATGGATAGGAACGATACTTGCTTTCTTCCTATAAATAAAAGAGGTGTATTCATTATGATTATGCGGTTCGGATATGTCTCACATGCAATGGCACTCTGGAACTGTTCTCCGGCTAAAACGATGACATTTACAAGCTTTCAAAAGCTCAGTAAACAAGAGCGAGAAGATAAATTATACGATGTTACAAGGCAGAATCTTGAGCATACAATACGTATTCTTCATTACAATATAGCGCATGAAATCCCATTATATCGCATGTCATCTTCCATTGTCCCGCTTGCAACACATCCCGAAGTCGAGTTTGATTATATCGGGACATTTACACCGCTTTGGCGTAAAATCGGGGCATTAATTAAAGAACACAATTTACGAGTAAGTTTTCATCCAAATCAATTTACCCTATTCACAAGCGACAAGCCACATATTACAACTAACGCTATTACAGATATGACCTATCATTATAAGGTATTAGATGCAATAGGAATTGCAGATACTTCTTATATTAACATCCATGTAGGTGGTGCCTATGGAAATAAAGAAAAAGCAATTGGACGTTTCCATGAAAACATAAAAAAACTTCCTGCACATATAAAAAAGCAAATGACACTTGAAAACGATGATAAAACATATACAACTGCTGAAACTTTATCTATTTGCCAAAAAGAAAAGATCCCTTTCGTATTTGATTATCATCATCACATGGCAAACCTTTGCGAGGAACCGCTAGAAGTGTTACTTCCTGCAATTTTTGAAACTTGGTCACATACAAATATCCCTCCTAAAGTTCACATTTCCTCCCCTAAATCCAAAAAAGAATTTAGGGCTCACGCTGAATATATTGATTTAGAGTTTATTAAGCCTTTCTTACACATTGCTAAAAAAAACAATCATAATTTCGATATTATGATTGAAAGTAAACAGAAAGATTTAGCAATGTTGCAATTCATACATGAATTATCCTCTATAAGAGGGATAAAAAGAATAAAAAGCGCAACGCTACAATGGTAAATTGTAATGTTGTGCTTTTTTTTAAAAAAGTAATTCTTATAGTAAAAATGTTCCTATTTTATATGCTATTATTTAAATTAGCATTTTCCCCCTGAGATTCAACTTTATTGAAACGGAGTCATAATATGATTAATCAAAAAAAATATGTACAATTTGTCATAATTTATATTTGTATATTTTCTCTTTGGATATTCTTTATTCCAAATGAGTGGAATATAAAAGAAATTGGAATCCTTTTCTTATTTTGTTTTGCTGCAATCTTTTCTTGTTATTGCTCATATAAAGCAATTAAGAAGATGAAACGCGGTGATAAATTATTTTGGGTGTTATTATTATGCACTTGCCTATGTGGATTGGCTATGGAGATAACTTTATTTCTTCATTCACTTTCTATATGTAATCAAGTCATATTCTCATATGAGGCACTACCTTTTTTCATCATACAATATATTTTACTCTTTTCTGGCTTTGCTATAAAGTTCATAAAACATTACTCTATTAGAGGCCTTGCCCAATTTTCATTCGATAGTATCTTTATCGTTATTATGAATATTTATTTTACCTTAACTTTTATTTTGGACCTTTCAAGCTTCAATATGCTAACAAAGGGTACGTGGGTTTTAATCGGATACTTTATCGCACAATCATTAGTAATTTACGCCGTTATTAGCCTATATAGAAGAGAACAATATTCTTCTAGTAGAATTTCATTAATTATTGGTTTTACTATCATTCTCGTTTACGGATATATACAGTTGTTCCAGTTAAACATAGGAATGCAAACTTCTGCTGAAGTCTCTTATTTAATACATACCGCTTCAATTTTATTAATTGGTTTGTCGTCCATACTATATATTTTAGATAAACCAATACAGCATGAAACGAAAACAAAATATTATCGATTTGATTATGTGCGCTTTATATTACCTTATTTTAGTATAATCATTACTTTTTCTTTTATTCTCTTTCAACCTTGGGATGATAAGTTCATGTTAATCGGTCTAGTATTATCACTCATCTTATTATTCCTACGACAACTTTACATGTGGAAAGATAATAAAGTATTAATCGATACATATGAACAGCTGACTACACAACTAGAAGATGAAGTTGAAGAAGGTGCATTTGCATTATCCAAAAGTGAACAACGCTATAAATCTTTATTTGAAGATCATCCCGATGCTGTTTTCTCTTTAAATATGAATGGTATTTTCCAACAATCTAATACAGCTTGTGAAAGCTTATTTACTGCCTACTATTGTGAAGTAGAAAGCTACTCCCTTTTACACTTTATTGATCCAAAAGACCATGATTTACTACAGAAAGCTTTACAAATAACAAAAGAAGGTAGACCACAAACCTTAGAAGTTCGCACAAAAGAAAAAGAAGGCTATTACTATTATCTTCACATTACACTCATCCCTATTTTCATAAACAAAGAAGTTGTTGGGATGTTCGGCATAGCACGTGATATTACAACTTTATATGAAAAACAAAAACAAGTAGAACATTTAGCCTTTCATGATGCACTTACTGGATTACCAAATCGTCGAAAGTTTGAAAAGGATTTAAAAGACATTTTAAACACAGCTCAAACTAGTGCAAATGATGTTGCCATCATGTTCCTTGATTTAGATCGATTCAAAAAAATTAACGATAGACTTGGTCACGACGTCGGAGATTTATTATTAATTGAAGTAGCAAAAAGGTTACGCAGTTGCTTGCGTTCAAAGGATGTCGTTGCTCGCCAAGGCGGAGATGAGTTTACAATTTTATTACCAGATATGTACTCAGAAAAGAGTGCAATATTTATAGCTGAACAGATTTTAACCATTTTAAACAAACCATTCTTCATTAAAGATGAAGAATTGTCTATTACACCAAGTATCGGAATTGCAATGTACCCTGATTATGGAACAGATGTAACAGAATTAATGAAAAATGCTGATATGGCTATGTATCGCGCGAAAGCAAATGGAAAAAACAGATTCGTTTTCTTCTCAAAAGAAATGAGTATTGCTCAAAATGAGAGTAACTTCTTAGAAGGAGAACTTTCAAAAGCATTACAACAAAATGAATTTTTCCTTGAATACCAGCCACAAGTAAGCACAAAAACAAAACAAATTATCGGCTTTGAAGCATTAATTCGTTGGAAACATCCAAAACTCGGTATCGTATCCCCTGCCCAGTTCATTCCGCTAGCGGAGGAAACCGGATTTATTATTGAGCTTGGAAATTGGATTTTACGTACCGCCTGCTTAGAGGCAAAAAGGTGGCATAATCAAGGTTTTTCTCACTTGAAAGTTGGTGTGAATTTATCTGTTGTTCAATTTAACCATGCAGATTTAATCCCAACCATTTCAAAAGTATTAGAAGAAACAGAGCTAAAACCAGAAGCATTAGATATTGAAATTACGGAAAGTATCGCAATTAATCAAAATCAATCTGTAGTTGCAAAGTTAGAACAGCTTCAAAATCTCGGTATTCAAATTTCAATCGACGACTTTGGAACTGGTTATAGTTCTTTAGCTTATTTAACAAAATATCCAATTAACACATTAAAAATTGCTCGAGAATTTATTTGCGGCATTACAACTAGCCCTTTAGAGGAAGCGATTATTTCTTCTATTATTACACTATCAAAAGAACTACATTTAGAAGTTATTGCGGAAGGTGTAGAGACCGAGGAACAATGGAAGTTTTTATATGAGCAAAACTGTGACAACATTCAAGGGTTCTTTATTAGCAAGCCTGTTTCTAGTAAAGATGTTTGGAGGTTACTCCACAAAAAAACAACCGTCTAAGTAAGACGGTTGTTTTTTAATGTTCAAACGGTATATCACGAGCTAATTGTACTTGATCTTGCTGATTTATTAGCACTTGCTCTTGACTTACTCCAAAGGCAATACCAGACAACATTGCAACGGCTACTAAACTACAAACAAGAAATTTCTTCATATTTATCACCCTATGTTTTTTCTTGTAAATATATCACAAAAATATACTTGTAAAATATGCAAATATGCATATCGGAACCAACCTTAATTTAAATATTTCTTTTTCTTTAATACAGCCGCTTTATATGAATGCAAATCTAATAAATCAAAGAATAAAGAAGCTTTTTCATAAACTTCTTTAATTTCATTTGATGCATAATCTAATTTCTCCAGACACTCACCCTTTTGGTAATATAAATGCCCAATTAACTCCATACTTCCTATATGACAGGAAGTCTCAATTGCTTCATTCAATTGATATAGTGCATCTTCAAAATGATTACTCAAACATAAAGCTTTTGCATAGTTATATCGAACTTTAACTATAAATACTTGATTATTGTTAAATGATTCTAACTGTTTTAAAATTTCTCGGAATAGTGTCATTGCTTTGTCCAATTGATCGTTTTCTGCATAAATGATTGCAATAGAATTTTCAATATATAAATCTTGAAATACATCTACCCCTCCATATGATTGATGTACAATTTTTTTTAACTCTAAAATACAATATTCAAAATCGAGTTTCTTCAAAACATATGCAGATAAGTAATAGTACCAAAGAAGAAACTGATTAAATTCTGGATGGGATTTTTCTTTCTTAAGTTCATTTGAAACAATTTTATAAATTTCATCATATTTTTTTTTCTTGCTCAATACTTGAATTCGATCTTTAAACTGCTTTTTCCTCTCAATATCAGAATAAATGAGTACCTCATAAAAATGAGTAATGGGAACTTGTAATTTTGCTGCAATACCTTGCAATATATCCATACTTGGGTATACTGCGCCTGCTTCAATTCTGCTCACTTCCGATTGATGACATATGTTATCAGACAACTGTTTTTGTGTTAATCCTCTCATCACCCTAATTTTCTTTATTTCATTTCCTAATTTTTCTGCGTTCATACTTACTCACCATCCCATTATAACAATCTAATTTTTTGAGTTGTCATACCACTACAATAATGTGAATTCGACAATTTTTGATATGAAATAATGCATAATATATATAAAATTCGGCAAATTTTTCATACAATCCATCTCACATAATATAATAGACTAGTAATTTTATAGATAAATTATAGAAAATTTGCCCGTGCTTTCGTTACATTCGGTCTTCTTTATCCTTTATCAGCAGAAGCTATTCATGCCCAAGAATTAAATAAAAATGAAGTGAAAGTTGAAATTGCTCAGCCTGGTTTAACAATTGGGAAATTAACAGAACCTCAAAATGATACGAAAGAAAATATTGCGAAAAAGTATTTAAAAGGTGAGGTAAACGGGGCTAAAGCTCAACAAGAACAAGTCACTACTGAAAAAAATGTAGATTTCCAACCTACAAATAAAGAAACAAAAGAAAATCAAACCGAAGTTCGCCCTGCACAAACTTACAAAAACTATAAAGTATATGGCCAAAATCTCATTGTAAAAGTAGATAAAAATGGAGTAATCACAACTGTTAGTGGTAAAGTTGTTCAAAATTTAGATCAACAACCTAATCTTACTATAACAAATTTTTTGTCGAAAAATGAAGTGAAATCTAAATTACGCGATATAGTTCAAATTCTAGGTGATGCAACCGAGACGGAATTACAAGAAAAAGAAGTTTACCACTCATAGGTAAACTTCTTTTCATATCCATCCCTTTTCTTCCGCAATTGTAATTGCCTCAATTCTATTTTTCGCATCAAGCTTCGTTAATACTTCAGAAATATAATTACGTACTGTACCAGGTGAAAGATAAAGTGCCTTCGCAATTTCATTTGCCGTCTTTCCTTCTTTCGCAAGTAACAATACTTCTTTTTCGCGATCCGATAAAGGATTTTGCTCCTGCCATAAGCCGAACATTAAATCTTGAGAGATCTCCCGTTTTCCTTTCATTACATTGCGAATTGATGCGGCTAAATCTTCACTTGGGCTATCTTTTAATAAATATCCGTGCACCCCAGCTTTCATTGCTCGTTCAAAATATCCAGGGCGCGCAAATGTTGTTAAAATCATTACTTTGCATGCTGATTTTTCTTTCTTTAATGTTTCCGCAACATCTAATCCACTTTGAATTGGCATTTCAATATCCATAATGCTTACATCAGGCTTTAACGATTCAATTAGTTTTAGCGCCTCTTCCCCGTTCGCAGCTTGCCCAATTACTTCAATATCATCTTCTAGATCAAGCAGGGCCCCTAATGCACCACGAAGCATCCGTTGATCTTCTGCAATAATAATTCGAATCATACCCTCACCTCATCTTTTCCTGTTCGAATAACAACTGGAACTTTTACTGTTAATAGTGTCCCTGGATTAATCGTACCCATTTCAACAAATCCATCAATAAGAGCGATTCGCTCTTTCATGCCACGAATGCCATTTCCATCATGGTTTTGATCTGCTAAGCCAATTCCGTTATCTTCTACTATCAAAATTAATTCGCCTTGTAATTCTAGTACAGAAACTGTGCAACGCGTTGCCTTACTATGCTTTACAACATTTGTCACAGCCTCACGTAAACACATTCCTAAAATATTTTGTTCAATGGGTGATAACGAACTCGCACTCGTTTCTTGTTTGATCTCTAATCCAATATTAGCAGCTTGTAAGATTGCTTTTATTTGCTCAAGCTCTTCTTCTACTGTAATCATGCGCATATCAGAAATTAATTCCCTTAGCTGCTTTAAAGCGGTACGAGATGTTTGTGTAATTTCCTTCGCTTCCGCACTTGCACGCTCCGGATTTTTTACAATTAACTTCTCCACAAGCTGACTTTTTAAAGTAATGAGTGATAACGTGTGCCCTAACGTATCATGAAGATCCCTTGCAATCCGCTGCCGTTCTTCACGTTTTACTAAGTCTTTAATTTGTTCATTCGCTTCATTTAATTGATTTCTTAACATCTTTTTCTGATTAAAGTTGCGCATACCAAATGGTGTAAGAAGCATTAAAATAAACATTGGAACAATATTTACTAAACTTGTAGTCGTTAGTTGATTCATATTTACAAATAAAAATGCCCCAAGCATTATAACTAACAAACATAATAGTACTCGAAATACTTTCTTATTTGGCGTAAATCCCATCGCACTTGCCGTGAAAAAACCAAAGAATATCATGAAAGGATTGTAAAATAAAGCAAATAAAAAGATGAGTATCATTTGGATACATGCCCAAAAAACAAACGTCCTCTGCACAAAATAAAGCTGACGGTATGTGATGATAAAAACTATCAACATACCGCTTCCCATTACAAGCTTCCACCCTGATGCCTGCGCTAAATGGTAAATTGGAAATAATAGATAAACAAACCACATATACGGGAAGAAACCCATATGTTTCGGAAAAATTTCAATCCTCTTCTTCTCTATCATTTATACCGCTTCCTGTCCTTTTCTTATATATATTGATATTACAACAAATATAAGGAAATAACCTCCTAATACCGCGATATTTTCCCAACCAACTGATTTTCCAGCTACAATATCCCATGCACCGCTTCCAAAGTGGTATGTTGGTGTCCATTCACCGATAGATCTTAATATTTTCGGGAATACTTCAATCGGCATCCATAGACCACCAAGAATTGCTAAACACATATTTAAAATGTTTGCTAATCCTGCTGCTGCATCAACCTTTTTAATAGAACCGACTATCGATCCAAGCGCTAAAAATGGTGTTACACCTAGTAATAGCCATAAACCAGCGCCTATCCATTGACCAAACGTTAACTGAACATCATTAATTAAAATACCTGCTATAAAAATAACTACGATTGAAAATACATTTACTACTGTTTGTGAAACAATTTTTGCAGAAATATATGCCCCTTCTGGCAAAGGTGTGATTCTCAACAGTTGTGCCCACCCTTTTTGTCTTTCCTCAGAAAGACGAACACCGAAGCTAAAAAGTGCCGTTCCAATAATACTGAATGAAGTCATAGAAATTAAATAGTGAGCTTTCCATTCATTCCCGTTCTGTGGCACTTGAACAACATTTGTGAAAATATAGTAAAACATAACTGGCATTAATAATGAAAAAAAGATAAATAATTTATTGCGAAACGTACGTAATATCTCCATCTTACATTGCATCAAAAACGCTCTCATGCGATTTCCCCCTTCTGATTTGAGACAAATTGTTCAAATGCTTCATCAAGACTTCCACGTTCAACTGAAACATCTGTTACAGGTAAATTCTTTTGATAAATCGCCTTTAAAGTTGCATCTGTATCTTCAGTTGTTAAAGTGAAGTGCCCTTCGTTTGACTGTACTTCTGTTACATATGGTAATTCCTTTAGCAATCTTGTAGGAATACTTTCCTTCGAATAAAACGTAATTGTTTTTCGCGAAATCGTCGCCTTCATCTCATCCGGTGTACCATCTGCGATAATCTTTCCGTTCGCAAACAATAAAATACGATTCGCCAACGCATCCGCTTCTTCTAAATAGTGCGTCGTTAAAATAATCGTTTTCCCTTCACTTGCTAACTTTCGAATTGTTTCCCAAAATGTTCTTCGAGACGTAATATCCATTCCAACTGTCGGTTCGTCTAAAAATAGTAAATCCGGATTTCCCGCAAGTGCGAGCGCAAAGTTCAATCTTCTTTTTTGCCCACCTGATAATTTCTCACATCTTTGCTTTCGCTCCGATTTTAAATTTGATAACTGTAGTAACGTTTCTTTCGCTACCGGATTCGTATAATAGCTACGGAATAACTCAATTGCCTCTTCGACTGTAATGCTATCAATGACACTTACTTCTTGTAGCATCGCGCCGAGGCTATTACGAACATCTCTATGTTTTGGACTCTTTCCAAATATAGAAACAGTTCCTTCCGTCGGATCCTTTAATCCAAGCATCATCGACATCGTCGTCGTTTTCCCTGCACCATTCGGTCCAAGCAGTGCTACGATCTCTCCTTTATTCACATGAAATGAAACGTTATTTACTGCGTTTTTATGTTTAAATGTTTTAGAAACACTATTTACTTCAATAATCTTTTCCATCTCTCCACCCCCGCTGTTTCTTATATTTACATTGTATTATTTGGAAAACTTAGGAAACAGTATGATGCGTCATAACATCGATATGACAATTGTCATGTATTCCTTATGAGACGAATCCCCCCGCATACTGCAAGCGAGTAGCAGGACGAAAATAAACATGATACAATCGGGTAAGATATATATTCGAGGAAGGACAGTGGTTTTCATGATTATTCGTAATGAACAAGATTTAGAAGGCTTACGAAAAATCGGCCGCATCGTTGCGCTTGCACGTGAAGAAATGAAAAAACAAGCAAAGCCAGGCATGACAACGAAAGAGCTAGATTTGATTGGTAAAAAAATATTAGATGAGCATGGTGCTATTTCTGCACCTGAAAAAGAATATGATTTCCCTGGCGTAACTTGCATCAGTGTAAACGAAGAAGTTGCTCACGGTATTCCCGGAGATCGTGCATTAAAAGAAGGCGACCTTGTAAATGTCGACGTATCTGCTGCACTTGATGGTTATTATGCAGATACAGGTATTTCATTTGTACTTGGAGAAGATGAAGCAAAAGAAAAGCTTTGCCAAGCAGCTGTTGATGCATTTTGGGCAGCAATGAAAAAAGTTAAAGCTGGTTCAAAACAAAACCAAATTGGGCGTGCTGTTTCAAACTTTGCACATAAAAATGGATACAATGTGATTCAAAACTTGACTGGTCACGGTATTGGTCTGAGCTTACATGAAGCACCAAATCACATTTTAAGCTACTTTGATCCAATAGATAATGCGCTTCTAAAAGACGGTCTTGTGATCGCTGTAGAACCATTCATTTCTATGAAAGCTGATCATATTATCGAACGTGGCGATGATGGTTGGACATTCGTTACACCTGATAAAAGCCTTGTTGCACAATGTGAACATACAGTTGTCGTAACTCGCGGCGAACCGATTATTTTAACAGAAATATAAAAAAGAACCGCTTCTTAGTAAGAAGCGGTTCTTTTTACATACTTTTTCGAAAAGAAGCAATACGGTTGAACTCTTTTACATTTACATATATAATTTTTAACGAAGGTTATTGATGATTATCTCTTATAAAAGATGATCAAGGGAGTACCTTCTTTTTTTATTTAACAGCATCGATTAAAGTAATGCGTTCTATTTATCATAAAACGCTATCTTCGCTTTAATCTACGAATTGTATACTCTTTTAGGCAGTACATATTTTCTTCATCCTGACCAAATTCAAGCTACATTTTATTACTACCTCAATATGAAAGAATTTTTTACAACAGGATACATTATTTTGGTTAGCATGTATCGTAAAACGATCCTTTATAACGATTCTTTGCACATTGCAAGAATACAAATCATTATAAAATAGTTTAAGTATTTTACTGCATATTTTTTGTGTGTACCTATTTTATAAAGAACCACATAACAAGTCACATCCTATAAAGGTCTGATATCATTCCTTATCAGTATTCCATTCGACATTTTTTGTCGAAATTTGTATATTCACTCCCTATATTATTAGAATATGCATTTATTTTACGTTACAAAGCATCGAATATGAACACCTTTCCTAGAGAGTATACGTAGTAAAGGAGGCATTACGTAAAGCACATTGATCCATGACAAACAATCCCTTCACAAAGCATTTTTATGCAATAAAAGGATTCATAAAGGAGGCACAATGAAAAAACTTTTCAATATATGTTTAATTGTATTTGTACTATTTTCGCAGCTTGCTAGTTTCCCATACAATCAAGTAAAAGCGGAAACCTTAACGGGGAATTCATTATTTGACACTGTTGAAATGAAAGATGCAACGGATCATATTATTGACGAAGCAAAAAATCCTAACAACTTAATAAAGATAGGATCAACTATTCAAGTAGAATATGCTTGGTCAATAAAGGATCAACAAGTTGTACATGCAAACGATACAGCAGTAATTCAAATACCACTTGCATTAAAAGTATCTAAAGATGTGCAAGGAGATTTAGTAACAGATCAAAAAAATATTGGTCAATATTTTATAACAGCTAAAGATAATAAATTAAAACTAATATTTAATGATCAAGTAGAAAATTCTAAAGATACTAAAGGAAAAATTAAAATTGATACTGTGTTTAACCCAACTTTAAAAACTGAAGAAAAATCAGTTCAAATCGCTTTTCCTTTAGGAACACTGGTTCAGCCTATAACAGTTCCTATTCAAGTAGAAGATTCTAAAGAAGATGGCACCAAACAGGATTCTAATAAACAAGTGCAAGATCGAGTAGCTAAACCTGTTACCGATAATCCTGAGCAAGATTCAGCAACTAAACCTGCTACTGACGATCCGGAACAAAATCCAGTAACTAAACCTGTTACTGATAATTCTGAGCAAGATTCAGCAACTAAACTTGCTACTGACGATCCGGAACAAAATCCAGTAACTAAACCTGTTACTGATAATCCTAAGCAAGATTCAGTAACCAAACCTGCTACTGATGATCCAGAACAAAACCCAGCAACTAAATCTGCTACTGACAATCCAGAACAAAAGCTAGCAAGCGATCCTGCTGAGAATACAAATTCAGGTCCAAAGCAAATAACAACAAACATTTTAACGGGTGTAAAGTTGACGGACAAAGACGGAAAACCATTTACAAAGGATAACCGTCCAAGTACAGATTCCCCTGCCAATATTGAGTTTACATGGGAACTTTTAAAATCAATGAATGTGAAAAGCGGAGATTACTATATTTTTGATCTTCCTAAACACTTTAAGATTTACAATACGATTAACAGTCCTTTATACGATAGTGAAAACAATCCAATTGGTAATTTCACCGTTACAAAAGATGGAAAAGTCACGATGACATTCAACGATTATGTTGAGGAACATCCAGATGTTGTTGGTAACCTACAATTAAAAACAGAATTTAATAAAGCTGAAATTAAAGGTACAACAACACAAGAAATTCCTTTCCCAATTAAAGATAAAGATGTTTCTATTACAGTTGACTTTAAGCCTAATGTACAAACAACTACGAATAAAAAAGGGTTACCTGATAGACCAATTAATACAAATGAAATTAATTGGACAGTAGAGATGAACAAAACGAAAGACACTCTTAAAAACGCTGTTTTTAAAGATAACATCCCACAAGGTACAAGTTTAAATAAGGATTCTATTAAAGTTTATTATTTAGAAGTTGATGTTAACGGGAACGCAACACGTGGTAAAGAAGCTGATCCAGCAGATTACAAAATTATTTCATCAGATGGTTCAAAATTGGAGATTGCTTTTAAAGATTCTATTAAAGAAGCATATCAAATCGAATATGTCACAAAAATCACTGATGAAAACGTAAATAGCTTCCATAATAACGTTACGATAACGAGTGATAATCAAGAGCAACAAAAAGCAAGCTCTACTGTAACAGTCTCTCGTGGTACACATTTAAACAAAACAAGTAAATATGATCCAAAGACCCAAATAATTGAATGGACAATTACTTACAACGGTGATCAAAGAAATATCAAAAAAACAGATGCACTTTTAAAAGATATTTTTGACGATACACATGAACTAGATGTAAATTCTATCATTGTGAAAAACGCTTCATACGATGATAAAGGAAGGCTTGTAACAGGAGATGCTGTTAATAATTACACTGTAAGTAACAAGAAGAATGGATTCGATTTACAGTTTAATGAAGATATTAATAGTGCTTATGTAATTACCTATAAAACAAAGCCAACTAATAATGTCATAAAAGATGGAAAAATAAAGAATACAGTTACAGCTGATAATGGCTCAAGTAAAGAAAATGAGGCTGGCTTCCAGCAGCAAAATATTATTAAATCTAATAATAAAGCTGAAACAAATTATAAAGACAAAACAACAACCTGGACAATTACGGTAAATAATAACAACTATCCATTAAACAACGCGATCATTACGGATACCTTTGACCATGGTGGATTACAATTAAAAGATAAAAAACTAGAAATTAAAGATGGAGATTATACCCTTCAAGCTGGGACTGATTATGTTTTAGATGTAACAGATAAAGGTTTCACAATTACCCTTATAGATACATATCAGTCTAATATGACAAAGACATTAGTCGTAAAATATACGACAGACTTTGACTATACAAAATTAGAAAGTGGTGAAACTTCATTTAAAAATACAGGTAATCTATCTTGGATAGACGCAGGGTCCAATCCACAATCAAATAAAGTTGAAGCGGACTTTGATCCTGATACTTTCACAAAGGCGAATGGATATAAATATGGTTCTTATAACGCCCAAACGAAAGAAATCACTTGGATAATAGGTTTTAATTATAATAATGTTGAGATTAAAGATCCATATGTTATAGACGTAATACAAGATAAACAAAAGTTAGTACCAGGATCCATTGAAGTGCGCCATATGATTTTAAATGGAAGCCCGGATAATGCAAGACCTGGTGATGCAGTACCAATTGAGCAGTATGAGCTTGAAGAACCTACAGATAAAAATAAAAACACCCTACAGGTTCATTTCAAACAATCAATTAATTCACCTTACTATATTATCTTTAAAACAAGCCTCGATGGTGAACTTATCCAAGGCACCTACAAAAACGAGGCAGAGTTAAAAGATGGCTCTAAAATTGTAAATACTCTTAAAGGTGACGCTCAAGTAAATAAAGGTGGCAGCTTCGTTACTAAAAAAGCTGTGCAAGACGACAACTATATTAATTGGAGTATTGCAATTAACGAAAGCCAATCCACCATTGCAGACGCAGTTGTAACAGACGATCCAACAGACAATCAGGTACTTGTGGCAGATTCATTCCACTTATACCCTACAACTGTTGATCCATATGGAAATTTAACAAAAGATACAGCAAATGAATTAAAACAAGGAACAGACTATAAGTTAACGATCACAACAGACAATAATACTGGAAAGCAACATTTTGAAATTGCTTTCTTGAAGAAAATTGATCGAGCTTATATTTTAGAATATCGCTCACTTATTAATGCAGACGATAAAGAAAAAGTGAGTAATAAAGCAAAAATCGCTGGCAATCAGTTAACAGTTAAAAATACAGAAACTGTTGAAACGATTGAGGTGAGAATGTCTTCCGGTTCGGGTGGAGGATCTGCTACTAAAGGGCGCGGAAACCTTGAAATTATAAAGGTAGATAACGACAATAAGAAAGTACCATTGTCCGGGGCAGAATTTACTTTATACGATCGTACAGGAAAAACCGTTATCCGTGAAATAACAACAGACAAAGATGGTATTGCTAAGTTTAATAACTTAAAGCGTGATAAATATTTATTAAAAGAAACAAAAGCTCCTGAGGGCTATGTAATTAGCTGGGATTTAAAACAGGGAAAAATTGTTGAACTTGGTTCACAAGAGACTACAACATATAAACTTGTAAATAAGAAATTTGTCGGTAAAGTAGTTTTAACAAAGTCTGATGACCTGAATAAAAACGTAACACTGCAAGGTGCCGTTTTCACACTACTTGATAAAGACAAAAAAATAATTTCAGAACACGAAAAATTAACAACAAATAACAAAGGACAAATTACTATAGATAATTTAAAGCCAGGAACTTACTATTTACAAGAAACAACTGCTCCTGAGCATTATAAATTAGAAAGTACACTTATTAAATTTACAATCAAAGAAGATCAAACGACTGTAATAAACCGAACTGCAACAAACAGCTTGATTCCAGGATCGGCCATTTTAACAAAAGTCGATAAAGACGGAAAAACTTTAGCAGGTGCGGAGTTCAGTGTACGAGATCAATATAACAATGTAATTCGTGGATATGAAAAATTAGCGACAAATGATCAAGGACAAATTGAAGCAAAAGATTTACGTCCTGGGGACTATCGATTTGTTGAAGAAAAAGCACCTAAAGATTACGACATAGATAAAAAACCAATTGAGTTTACAATTGTAAAAAGTCAAAAGAAAGCAGTTACTGTTACTGCGACGAATCACCTCATTAAAGGTGGCGTCACTTTAACAAAAACTGATGATATCGACGGTACAGCTCTTGAAGGTGCTGTATTTAAAATTGTTGATGCTAATGATGAAAAGAAAGTCATTCGCGAAAATGTAAAAACTGGTGCGGATGGTAAAGTAACTGTTAAAGACTTAGAGCCTGGCACGTATAAATTTATTGAAACAGAATCTCCTAAGGATTATGTGTTAAATGCAAATCCTATCGAGTTTACAATCGATAAAAGCCAACAGTCTTTTGCTACTGTTACAGCAACAAACAGTTTAAAAACCGGAGAAGTGGAATTATTAAAAGTTGATGAGTTTGGTGAGAAAAAGCCGCTAGAAGGTGCTGTATTCAAACTTGTCGATGCTAATAATAATGAAGTTCCCCCTCACACTAACTTAATTACCGATAAAAAAGGGGAATTTAAAGTTAGTAATTTACGTCCTGGTACGTATAAATTTATTGAAACAGCTGCTCCTGAACATTACGTTTTACGAGCAGAACCTATTGAATTTACAATCAATAGAAGTCAAAAAGAAACTCTACTTGTGAAAGCTGAAAATGCTTTAAAACCAGGAGATGTTGAATTAACGAAAGTTGATGATATCGATGGTACAGCTCTTGAAGGTGCTGTATTTAAAATTGTTGATGCTAATGATGAAAAGAAAGTCATTCGCGAAAATGTAAAAACTGGTGCAGATGGTAAGGCTATCGCTACTGGTTTACGCCCTGGCGATTATAAATTTATCGAAGTAACAGCACCGAAGTATTACGATAAAAATACACAGCCTATCGAGTTCACGATTAAAGAAAGTCAAGGAACTTCACCAATTACTGTTACGGCTAAAAATAGCTTAACAAAAGGCGGTATTGAATTAACAAAAGTGAATGCTGCAGATGAAAAGGAAACACTTGAAGGTGCAGTATTTAAAATCGTTAATAGAGATACGAATGAAGATGCTCGTACGGAACTTGTTACGAATAGTAACGGAATGCTAGTTGTTGACGACTTACGTCCCGGTAACTATAAACTTATCGAAACAAAGGCTCCAACTTATTACGATGTAAATGTAGAACCTATTGAATTTACAATCGAAAAAGGACAACAAAAACTTCTTCCACTTACATTTAAAAATAGTTTAACGAAAGGAAAAGTTAAACTTATTAAAGAAGATGATGTGGAAAGTAGTATCGCTCTTGCCGGCGCAGTGTTCACATTACAAGACGCAACTGGTAAAGAAATTGCGAAAGATTTAAAAACAGATGATTACGGAGTAATAGTTATTCCTGATTTAGCACCAGGAGATTATCAATTTATTGAAACAGCTGCTCCTGAACATTATAAATTAGATCAAACACCTATTAAGTTCACAATTAAAAAAGGTAGCAAGGATGATCTTCCAGTCCCTGTCACTGTAACAAATAGTTTACTTACAGGTGGCGTTACTTTAACAAAAGTTGATGACATTGATGACGTTACTCTTGAAGGCGCAGAATTTATAATTGTTGATGCTCATGATACGACAAAGGTAGTTCGTAAAGGATTAACTACCGATGAACATGGTAAAGTTTCTGCTTCTGATTTACGTCCAGGTGACTATCAATTTATTGAAGTAAAAGCCCCAAAATACTATGACTTAAGGAAAGATCCGATTCCGTTCACTATCGGAAAAAGTCAAAAAGAAAATATTAACGTTACCGCTACTAACAGCTTAACGAAAGGTGGCGTCATTTTAACAAAAATTGATGACATCGATCGTACAATGCTGAAAAATGCAGTATTTAAAATTGTGGATATGGATGGTAAAGAAGTTCGCACAAACCTTATTACAGATGACAATGGTGAAATTTCTGTTTCTAATTTACGTCCAGGAGACTATCAGTTTATTGAAACAGCTGCTCCTGAACATTATGTGTTAGATGAGAATCCGATTCCATTTAAGATTGAACGAAACCAAACGAAAAAGATTCCTGTTACAGGAAAAAATACTTTGAAAAAAGGTAGCGTTGAATTAACAAAAATTGACGATATTGATACTGATACAAAGCTGGCTAATGCTGTATTTGATTTATTAGATGCAGACGGAGAGGTAGTTAAAGAAGGCTTAAAAACAAATGATGACGGAAAAATTGTTGTTGAAAACCTACGTCCGGGTACGTATCAATTCGTTGAGACAATTGCTCCTGAACATTACGATTTAAATAAAAAACCGATTGAATTTACAATTAAGAAAAGCCAAACTGAAACTCTTCATATTACGGCTAAAAACGCTCTAACAAAAGGTGCAGTGGAACTTTCTAAAGTAGATGACATCGATGGCACTAAACTTGAAGGCGCAGTATTTAACGTCGTTGATATGAAGGGTACTGTAATTCATAAAGGCCTTGTTACAAATAGTAAAGGGAAAATTGAAGTTAACGACCTACGTCCTAGTGATTACCAATTCATCGAAACAGAAGCTCCTAAGCATTACGTTTTAGATGAAACACCAATCGATTTCACTATTGAAAAAGGACAGAAGAAAGCTATTTCTTTAACTGCTAAAAATAGCTTACAACAAGGTAGTATTGAACTAATTAAAGTAGATGATCTAAACGATCAAATGAAACTTTCTGATGCAGTATTTAATTTACTAGACCAAAACGGGAAAGTGCTTAAAACAGATTTAAAAACAAATAATGAAGGAAAAATCGTTGTTGAAAATTTACGTCCTGGCACGTATCAATTTGTCGAAACAACGGCTCCGAAACATTATGATTTAGACAAAAAGCCCATTATAGTTACAGTTGAAAAAAGCCAAAAAGATATTGCTACTGTTACTATGAAAAATAGTTTAACAAAAGGTGGCGTTGAACTTTCTAAAGTGGATGACGTCGACGGTACTACTCTTGAAGGCGCAGTATTTAACATTGTTGATATGAAGGGTACTGTAATTCATAAAGACCTTGTTACAAATGGTAAAGGAAAAATCGAAATTAACGACCTACGTCCGGGTGATTATCAATTCATCGAGACAAAGGCTCCAAAACATTACGATTTAAATAAAGAACCAATTCCTTTCACTATCGAAAAAGGACAAGCTGAACCGATTTCTGTTACTGCTAAAAATAGTTTAACAAAAGGTGCTGTAGAGCTTTCTAAAGTGGATGATATCGACGGTACAGCTCTTGAAGGTGCTGTATTTAAAATTGTTGATATGAACGGGAATGACGTTCGCATTGGCATTACGACAGATGCGAAAGGGAAAGTTTCTATTCCTGATTTACATCCTGGAGACTATCAATTTATTGAAACAACACCTCCTAAGCACTATAAACTAGATGCTACACCGATTAAATTTACAATTGAGAAAAGCCAAGCAGAGAAGTTACAAGTCACTGCTAAGAACAGCTTAATTGAAGGTGCTGTAGAATTAATTAAAGTTGATGATATAAATCTAGATACAAAACTTTCTGATGCAGTATTTAACATCATTGATGCGACAGGGAAAGTTGTTCGCACGAACTTAACTACTGATAAAGACGGGAAAGTTTCTGCTTCTAATTTACGACCAGGAGATTATCAATTCGTTGAAACGAAAGCTCCGAAACATTATGATTTAAATAAAACACCGATTCCTTTCACTATCGAGAAAAGCCAACCAACTCACGTTTCTGTTACTGCTAAAAATGGCTTAACTAAGGGTGGCGTTGAATTAACGAAAGTTGACTCTTTAGATTTGAAAGAAACGCTAGAAGATGCTGTATTTAAAATTACTGATATGAACGGTAATGATATTCGTACAAATTTAGTTACCAATAAAGACGGAAAAATCATCGCTAAAGACTTACAACCTGGAGACTATCAATTTATTGAAACGAAAGCTCCGAAACATTATGACTTAAATGAAAATCCTATTAAGTTCACAATTGAAAGAAGTCAAACAAAACACGTCTTCGTTACAGCTACCAACAGCTTAACGAAAGGTAGTGTGGAGTTAATTAAAGTTGATGATGTTGAAGAAAACACAACACTTGAGGGTGCGGTATTTAAAATTGTTAATAAGAATGGACACGACGTCCGTACTGATTTAACTACTGATAAAAACGGCCGTTTAGTTGTGGATGAATTACCGCCAGGAGACTATGAGTTTATCGAAACAAAAGCTCCTAATCACTATGACTTAAACGAAACACCTATTAAATTCACTGTTAAAAAAGGACAAGAAAAAATCGCTTCCGTTACTGCTACAAATAGCTTAATAACGGGCGCTGTTGAACTTTCTAAAGTGGACGATGTCGACGGTTCTGTTCTTAAAGACGCTGTATTTAAAATCGTTGATATGAACGGCAACGACGTTCGTTCTGATTTAACTACTGATAAAGATGGCAAAATTTCTGTTTCTGATTTACGTCCGGGAGACTATCAGTTTATTGAAACGAAGGCTCCGAAACATTACGATCTAAATCAAAACCCTATCAAGTTTACCGTTGAAAAGAGTCAAACGGCTACAGCTTCTGTTACTGCTATGAATAGCTTGACTAAAGGCGCTGTTGAATTAACTAAAGTCGACGACATCGACGGCTCTACTCTTGAAGGGGCTATCTTTAAAATCGTTGATATGAACGGCAACGACGTTCGTTCTGATTTAACTACTGATAAAGATGGCAAAATTTCTGTTTCTGATTTACGTCCAGGAGATTATCAGTTTATTGAAACGAAAGCTCCTACTGGATACGATTTAAGCACTAAGCCAATTCCTTTCAAAATTACGAAAGGACAATCTCAAGTTACTTCTGTTACAGCTTTAAATAGTTTAACAACAGGTTCAATGGAGTTAACTAAAGTTGATATTGATCACCATGGAACACTTGAAGGGGCCATTTTCAATATTTTAGATCAAGACGGAAAAGTAGTACGAGAAGGCTTAAAAACAGACGTGCATGGTAAATTAATCGTAAATGATTTGAAACCTGGTAATTATCAATTAGTGGAAACAAAAGCTCCTGAAGGCTATCAATTAGATGCATCACCAATAAGCTTTACAATTGAAAAAGCTCAAGTTGCCCCACTACAAATTACAGTTTCAAATAAAAAGATTGAGTCTTCATCAGGTGGGGATAATAAACCAATTACTCCTCCTAATAAAGAAGAGAAACCAGGTAAAGAAACTTCCGAAGAACTAAAAAACGGAAATCCTGAAACACATGGTAAAGAAACTTCTGAAGGACTAGAAAACGGAAATCCTGAAACACATGGTAAAGGAACTTCTGAAGGACTAGAAAACGAAAATCCTGAAACACAGGTAAATAAACAGCAAGATGAACGAAATACAGGTAAAGAACTTCCAAATACAGGTCATAAGAAAGATTCTATCCAAACAGTAGGTATCGTACTTCTACTAGCTGGATTGTTAAGTATTTTAGCTACAAAACGAAAAAAATATTATTAATAATTTTTCACACCCAATCAAATGAACATTTGATTGGGTGTTTTTTTATGCAAAAAAGAACGATACATAGGGTATCGTTCTTTTAACGGGGTGAGGCTGTCCAAAAGTACGGAAAACCTTTGAACAGCCTCGTATTTTCATATGGATGCCTTACATATATCACTGATGATAATTATGAAATGCGGAAACATATTTATCATCACATGATTCAAACACGAGAAAAGAAACCCTACAGTGGATTCTTTTCTCTACATAATCTAAAGTTTGGGTACACTAGATTCATGCAATGTAGGAGCTTTCCAAGCAGAAAGCGAACCTTCATTTAAAATGATAGCATACATATCTCCATCAAAAATATGCAAATATACATATAGTATTTTTTTATTTCTCAATGTCAGAATATTGAAAAATAATAAATGTAAAGGTAAAATGAAGTCGTTATCCGTCTTCTTTTGTCAGTCAGAGAGAATAGAAGAATAGGAGAGGAAAAAATGAAAAAATCTTTAAAACAAAAAATAGTAAGCTCTTTGCTTGCTGTATCACTTGCTGTTAGCTTGGCTCCAATTGGACAAGCTAAAGCTGATTCCACGTCTGAAATCACACAGACTTCACCTATCACAAAACAAGTTGATGCAAGCCGCGCCATCGAACACATCCGTTTCTTATCCGAAACAATTGGTCCTCGCCCTGGTGGCACAAAATCAGAAGAATGGGCTTCTCGCTACGTTGGTATGCAGCTTAAATCAATGGGCTACGAGGTAGAATATCAGCCATTTCAAGTTCCAGATCAGTATGTTGGCTTTATTGAATCTCCATTATCCACAAAACGTAATTGGCAAGCTGGCGCTGCTCCTAACGCACTAATTTCTACAGAAGCTGTTACAGCTCCTCTTATCTTTGTTCAAGGTGGGACAAAATTAGAGGATATTCCTAATGAAGTAAATGGAAAGATTGTTCTATTTGAAAGAGGAACAACAATAGCTGACTACAATAAACAAGTTGAAAACGCCGTTAGCAAAGGAGCAAAAGGGGTTCTTTTATACAGTTTAATTGGAGGCCGTGGGAACTACGGACAAACTTTCAATCCTCGCCTAACCAAAAAGCAATCTATCCCTGTCTTCGGTCTTGCTTATGCGCAAGGAAATGCATTTAAAGAAGAAATCGCTAAAAAAGGGACAACAATTCTTTCCCTAAAAGCGAGACATGAATCTAATTTAAAATCTTTAAACGTCATTGCTAAAAAGAAACCAAAAAACAGTACAGGTAATGAAAAAGCTGTCGTTGTAAGCTCGCACTATGATAGTGTCGTTGGAGCACCTGGAGCAAACGATAACGCTTCTGGTACAGGGTTAGTATTAGAATTAGCTCGTGCTTTGCAAAATGTAGAAACTGATAAAGAAATTCGCTTTATTGCTTTTGGTTCTGAGGAAACTGGCTTACTTGGCTCCGATTATTACGTTAATAGTTTATCCCAAAAAGAACGCGATCGAATCTTAGGTGTCTTTAACGCAGACATGGTCGCAACAAATTATGATAAAGCAAAGAATTTATATGCTATGACGCCTAACGGTTCTCCAAACCTTGTAACAGACGCAGCCTTACAAGCAAGTAAACAATTAAATAATGACCTCGTCCTGCAAGGAAAATTTGGCTCTAGTGATCACGTACCGTTTGCTGAAGTTGGTATTCCTGCGGCTCTATTTATTTGGATGGGTGTCGATAGTTGGAATCCATTAATCTATCATATCGAAAAGGTATATCATACACCTCAAGATAACGTATTTGAGAATATTTCACCTGAACGTATGAAAATGGCACTAGAAGTTATCGGAACTGGTGTTTATAACACTATTCAAAAACCTGTTACTCAAACAGAACAGAAAGCTGCTTAATCATTTAAAAGACCACTGATAAAAATCAGTGGTCTTTTATTGAGAAAAAATATATATGCATAAAAGCATATTTTTTCCTACTCATTATCGTATACAATATTAACTGTAACAAAAACGATTACAACTAATAAGGAGGCTTTTCTACTATGAAGAAAATGATTTTAGCTGGTGCGTTAACTTTAGCAGGAATTACTGGTGCTACCGCATTTATTCCTGAAACAAAGGCTGCGGCTGCCGCTCAAGAACAAAGCTTCACAAAATTTTATTCTTTGCAAACTGGAGGTAGTTCTGAACAAGAACCTATTTTCCTTCAAAAGGGACAAGAGTTAACAATTCAACCTAACAGTAAAACTCCTAGTTACAGTGTTTATGACTCAAATCATAAACTTATTGGGCATTATTCTGATGGTTACGGCCGTATTTTCACTGCAAAAACGGATGGAAATATGTATGTTCAATTTCACGCACCTTTCGTTTACTACAGTCCTGTGAGCTTTTCTGTTACTTATACTATTCAATAGAAAAGAGGTCCTTTACAGGGCCCCTTTTATTTCTCTTCCCAATACACTTTTACAAATCCATCTTTCACCATTACACCACTTATATTAAACACATATTTTTCATTTGCTTTCAATGTAACTGTAAAAGTACCTTTTTTCGATTCACAAATTTCCTTTAATTCGTTTATACCTTCTCCTTTTCTTTCATATACGCTAAAGCATAAGTTCCCTCGTTTTGCATCTGTCTCATAAGAAAATGTCACTTCTGTATCCTTTTCATACTGAAGTTCAATATCTTTACCGGCAATATCCCATGATGAGAATTTTGCCTCGTAACTTGTCTTCCCTTGCTTCTCATTTTCTAAATATATATCTCCTGCTCTCCACGCATCATCTAACGTTTGCGCAAAAGTAAAACCACTAAGTAATACAAACATTGTACTTGTCAATATCGCAACTAATGTTACCTTCTGTTTTTTAACAAAATTCATCTTATATTCTCCTTCAACTTTCTTTTTACTTCTCCTCACCATATATAATAAAAACCCAATAAAGAATGGCAATATAACCGCTAAAACACTCCATCCTTTACTCATTTGATGTGCTTTAGCATCTGTATATACCCATGATGCAACACATATTAAAAGTGCTATAAAAGCTAAAAACATTGTCACTCCAGCTACTTCAAATATTACAAACGGATTAGCGAACTCTTTCATGTAATTTATACTCCTTCTTTAAAAATGACTGTATTACAACATATATCGGAATGTATACGTGCATCATAATAACGACTGCTATAATAATTGGAATTTTGTTATCTAAATGAGTAACAAATTGTTCTATAACAACTGTTAACAAAACAATCCAAATGGCGTGAATACAAATCATCCATCTCTTCTCTAACTTCTGAGCCTTTCGCACGCCCTGCTTCGTATTATTTATCAGCTCTTCGCTAGGAATCATCTCTCCCGCTAAACTACTTTTTATCTTTTGATCAAATTTATCTTCCTTCATAAACGAACCCCTCCAAATGTTCTCGCATTTGCTCCTTTGCATAATTAAGGCGGTATTTCACCGTACCAATTGGTATATTTAATATTTCACTCATTTCTTTGTAAGAATATTGTTCATAGTAGTAGAGTACGAGCACAGTTTTATATTTTTCATTTAATAACTGTATAACTTCTCGTATCATTTCTGCTTCGACTTTTTGAATCAATTCTTCTGATATATTCACATCATCTGCATGCTCTATTTCTCCACCATCTTCTTTATGAAATAAATCCAATACACGATCTTTCCACCTTTTCTTTTTCCGATAAAAATCATAAAACGTACGAACACAAATTGTAGTAATCCACTTTTTATAATTCTCCACGTAAGAAAGTTGGTGCCGCGATGAAAAAACTTTTATCCACGTCTCTTGAAAAATATCTTCCGCGTCTTCTTTCGTCTTCGCTAACTTATAGCATAAGGAATATATTTGCTGCTTATATATATCAATTAATTCTTCTACCTTTTCTTCCATCATAAACCTCCTGTCATTTATATAAGACGACGCAAATTCTCCTTTTGTTTGATAAAATTTTATTTTTTTATTATCTCCACACAAAAAGGCAATCACAACATCGTGTGATTGCCTTTTACTGAAAAACGAAAGTCCGCTTCCGCTTTTCTTTATTGTCCAGCTCCAGCGGCTAGAATACTCGGTGGCTTCGCGCCTTCCTCCGAGGCAAAGTACGCCTCTCTGTCAGGAGCTCCATCCCCCTCCTATTCTAAACGAGCCGCTTCCGCTTTTCTTTATGTCCAGCTCTGCCTCCTAGCCCCTTCTGTCTAAGAACCTTCCCCACGAGAAGATAAAATGCATCTTCTGTGGGAAAGAACCTTAGCCTTCGGGACTAAACAGTCGGCTCCGCTTTTCTTTATTACATTTTTTCTGGTGCAGATACTCCTACGATTGCTAATGCGTTTTGAAGTGTAGTGCGTACTGCTTTCATTAATTCGTAACGAGCTTTACTTAATTCTAAGTTATCTTGGTTTAATACTTTTTCTGCATTGTAGAAGCTGTGTAGTGCTGCAGCTAATTCAAATGCATAGTTTGTAATGCGGTGTGGCAGACGTTTTTGTGCTGCATCCGCAACTACAGCTGGGAATTCACCAAGTTTTTTCAGTAACTCTACTTCTTTCTCAGAAGTAACAAGTTTGTAGTTCACGTCTCCGCCTGTAGCTAATCCTAACTCTTCACCTTGACGAAGGATACTGCATACACGAGCATGAGCATATTGTGCATAGTATACTGGGTTTTCATTAGATTTTGATACAGCTAAGTCCATATCGAAGTCTAAATGTGAATCACCGCTACGCATTGCGAAGAAGTAACGCATTGCGTCCACGCCTACTTCTTCCATAAGCTCACGAAGTGTAACTGCTTTACCTGTACGTTTACTCATCTTCATTTTTTCACCGTTTTGGTATAGTTGTACCATTTGGATGATTTCTACTTCAAGTGTTTCTTTATCGTAACCTAACGCTTGAATAGCAGCTTTCATACGAGGAATGTAACCATGGTGGTCAGCACCCCAAATGTTGATTAACTTATCGAAACCACGCTCTAATTTATCACGGTGATACGCGATATCTGGCGTTAAGTATGTGTAAGAACCGTCGTTTTTAATTAATACACGGTTTTTGTCATCCCCGTAAGTCATTGAACGGAACCAAGTTGCGCCGTCTTCTTCAAAGATTTCTTCACGCTCTTTTAATACAGCAAGAGCTTGATCGATTTTTCCGTTTTTGTATAATGATGTTTCTGAGAACCATACATCAAATTTAACACGGAAGCTTTCTAAGTCTTTTTGAAGTTTTGCTAATTCATATTTTAAACCGTATGAACGATAGAACTCATAGCTTTCTTCAGCATCAGCTTTTGCATAACGATCGCCAAATTCTTCAGCTAAACGCTTACCGATTCCAATGATATCCGCACCATGGTATCCGTCTTCTGGCATTTCTTTCTCTAGGCCTAAAGCTTGCATGTAACGAGCTTCAACAGAAAGAGCTAAGTTATGAATTTGGTTACCAGCGTCATTAATATAGTACTCACGAGATACATCGTACCCTGCTTTTGCTAATAGGTTACATAGAGTGTCACCTACTGCTGCGCCACGTGCATGTCCTAAGTGAAGGTCACCTGTTGGGTTCGCAGATACGAACTCAATTTGTACTTTTTCACCTTTACCAGTATTCGTTTCACCGTACGCTTCGCCAGCGTTAACGATTGTTGGAATTAAGTCTGTTAAGTAGCTATTATCCATGTAGAAGTTAATGAAACCAGGACCTGCGATTTCAATTTTTTCAATAGAAGCTTTTGCTTTATCGAAGTTTGCAACTAATTCTTCTGCAATCATACGAGGTGCTTTTTTCGCAACGCGTGCAAGTTGCATTGCCATGTTTGTAGAGAAGTCACCATTTGTTTTATCTTTTGGAGATTCTAATACAACGTTTGGAATCTGTTCTTCTGTTGCTAATTCTGCTTTTAATACAGCAGCTTGAATTTCTTCTTTAATCAATCCTTTTACTTGTTCTAAAGAATTCATCATTTTGCCTCCTTCAAATTAAGTGTAATTGTATATCTGCCAGCTTCTTGTTCACTTAGAAGCAATGCGTACGTTAAGAAGAGTTGTCCTTTTTTCTTTTCATCCGACCATTTAAAAAGAACGTTATCAGTCTTTGTTTGCAATGCAAACGTACCAAGTTCACTCGTGTACGTACCAGTTGTCCATTCACCTTTCACATGCGTTTGACGCATTGAAACAGCACCTGAACGCATAATGAGAACTTGTTCATCTTGAATTTTAATAATTGTTTTCACTTCGCCCTGTTCGTTCGGCTCTTGGAATGTTACATATGTACCTTGACCTTTTACATAGTATTGACCATTTGCTTCAAAAGCAACGGTTTCCTTCCTCGCCCCTTCACGGATTTCTGTTACGAAATGAACGTGTACCGGCAAGCCTGCAAGTTGTTTCTCCACGTCTTGCACACCTTTCAAATGTTATAGATATTAAATAATGTATATAATAAATCACTTTTCCTATCATATCAAAAAAAACCTCTGTCTGTCTGCTGAAAAATCAGGAAAACTCCATTTCAAAAAATAATTCACTTTCACTTTATTTCATATGATAAAATATTTTTTAAATCTAAATATTCTTTCATTTAAAGGGGTGAGTTATGTGCTACCAACAAGATTGAAAAAAGGTGATGAAATTAGAGTTATTTCACCATCTTGTAGTTTAAGTATTGTCTCAACTGAAAACAGAAATCTTGCTATAAAAAGATTAGCCGACATGGGCTTTCAAGTTACATTCTCAACATATGCTGATGAGATAGATCGATTTGCTTCCTCTTCTATTTCTTCACGCGTTCAAGACTTCCACGAGGCATTTGGAGACCCTAATGTAAAAGCCATTTTGACGACACTTGGCGGATACAACTCTAATGGTTTATTAAAGCATCTCGATTATGATCTAATTCGAGAAAATCCGAAGTTTTTCTGTGGCTATTCTGATATTACCGCTTTAAATAATGCAATTTACACAAAAACAGGACTTGTTACATATTCAGGACCCCATTTCTCTTCATTTGGAATGGAGAAAGGACTCGAGTATACGACCGATTACTTTTTAAAATGCTTAACTTCTAATGAGCCTATTGAAGTCCTGCCATCTGAAACATGGAGCGATGATTCTTGGTATGTAGATCAGGAAAACCGAGATTTCATTAAAAATGAAGGATACGTCTCAATTCACGAAGGCGAAGCAACTGGAGAGATTATCGGTGGTAATATGAGCACATTGAATTTACTGCAAGGTACACCATATATGCCAAATTTACAGGATAAAATTTTATTTCTTGAGGAGGATAGCTTAACTGGAAAAGCTACTCTTAAAACCTTTGATCGTTATTTACATTCCCTTATGCAGCAACAAGATTTCGATTACGTAAAAGGCATCGTTATAGGAAAGATGCAAAAAGGTGCAGAATGTGCGATAGAAGACATTCAAGAAATGATTACTTCAAAACCTGAACTTGCACATATCCCTATCATTGCAAACGCAAGTTTTGGGCATACAACCCCAATTTTCACTTTCCCAATTGGTGGACGTGCAAAAATCATGTCTAACAAAGAAAAAACATCTATCACTATTTTAACGCACTAAAAAAGGAGCGAATAAGTCGCTCCTTTTATGGTTTTTCTATTTTTTGCAACGCTTTTTGTGGGATTGACTCTTTTGGGATTTCAGCCCACCCTTTTCCTTGCATACCTTTTGCATAAATTTTTATAAACGCCCCTGTATGCAATTCACGGTTCATCATTCTTTTAACAACTTGTAACTTTCCGTCTTCTGTATACCCTTTAAATGTATACAAGTAATCTCCGTCTTTTTTCTCACCTTTATCTATAACCGCATAATAATCTTGTATTTCTTTATTTGAAAAGAAGTTGTCTACAAAAGCATGTACACCTTCTGTTTTTGTGTTCAAATAGTACGCTGTTCCACCTAGAATGATGGCGAATACAACTAAAACTTTAATTACCAATTTCATACATGCGCCTCCTGTTTGCACTTCTTTTTCCCTAGTCATATATCCGTACTTGTATTATACGAAAAATGACATACTATACTCTATCTAAACACCTTACACTTTCCTTACATTATTGTAAGGCATTTTCACCTTATAGCAATTTCCCAATAAAAATTTTTTCCGTTTCATGAACTTTTATATTATTATTGAATGATACAAATTTTTATTACAAAAATCAAAGGAGACAGTTTTCAAATGGCTATCTTGCAAGGTTTAGCACTATTACTTGTTGTACTTTGTCTATTTACACTTTTTAGTTACCGTGCTCCTTACGGAATGAAAGCAATGGGTGCTTTAGCTAATGCAGCAATCGCAAGTTTTCTTATTGAAGCATTTCACCGTTA
Organism: Bacillus sp. CCNWLW194; assembly: GCF_037120585.1. Taxonomy (NCBI): domain Bacteria; kingdom Bacillati; phylum Bacillota; class Bacilli; order Caryophanales; family Bacillaceae; genus Bacillus; species Bacillus sp. CCNWLW194. The sequence continues at coordinate 145,752 of NZ_JBBBBL010000010.1, forward strand.
TATCGGTGGAGAAATGTTTCATAATGACTTTCTACAATCAGTAGGAGAATCTTCTGGTAGTATGAGTGGTGTCGCAGCGGCAATTTTAGTCGCACTAGCAATCGGTGTTTCACCTGTATATGCTGTTTTAATCGGTATCGCTACTAGTGGATTCGGTATTTTACCAGGATTTTTCGCTGGATACGTTTGTGCTTTCGTCGTGAAATTTCTCGAAAAGAAATTACCAGCTGGTGTAGAGTTTTTAGCAATTTTATTTATTGCTGCACCAATCTCACGCGGAATGGCAATGCTTATGGATCCGCTCGTGAACGCAACGCTCGGTAAAATCGGCTCTATGATTTCAGTTGCAACTACAGAAAGTCCTATCATTATGGGCATTATGCTTGGTGGATTAATCACAGTTATTTCTACCTCTCCACTGAGTTCTATGGCACTAACTGCCATGCTTGGATTAACAGGTTTACCAATGGCAATTGGTAGTCTTGCCGTAGCAGCCTCAGCTCCAATGAACTTTATTTTCTTTAAACGATTAAAAATTTGTTCAAAGAAAGACACAATCGCTGTAGCAATCGAGCCTTTAACACAAGCCGATGTTGTTTCAGCAAATCCAATCCCAATCTATGCTACAAACTTTGTTGGCGGTGCACTTGCTGGTATTATTACATCTCTGTTCCAACTCGTTAATAATGCACCAGGAACAGCATCACCAATCCCAGGACTTCTTGTCTTATTCGGATTTAATGACGTTGTAAAAGTAACGATTGCTGCTGTATTATGCGGAATCGTTACCACGATTGTTGGATACATCGGATCAATCTTGTTCCGTAAATATCCAATTCGTTCTGCTGATGAAATTCGTGGCATTACTTCGGAAGAGAAAGTAGCATAAGAAAAAGAGTTATTCTCATCGTTTGAGGATAACTCTTTTTTGTGTTGTGTGATAGCCAGTGAAATTATATCAGCAATTTTTTTAATATATCGACTTACCGACACATAACGACAAAATAAGAGCCCCCTAATCATATAGGAGGCTCTTATTTTATCCAGCTACAGCGGCTAGAATGATCAGTGGCTTCACTTCTTCCCTCGAAGTAAAAAGCACCTTTTGCAGGAAAGAACTTTAGTCACCGGGTCTAAACAGTCGGCTTCACTTTTATTTCACCCAACCGAGCAGCATTTCCCGCACGAATTTGCTTGCTGCGACTGGTGTTTGATCACTATGGTCGTAGACCGGAGCTACTTCTACTAAGTCTGCTCCAACTACATTTATATTTGAATTTGCAATTGCCACGATGGAATCTAATAATTCTTTAGATGTGATACCTCCAGCTTCTAATGTTCCTGTTCCAGGAGCATGAGCTGGGTCTAATACGTCAATGTCAATTGTGACATAGACTGGGCGTCCTGCAAGTTTCGGTAATACTTCTTTTAACGGTTCTAATACGTCAAATTTATATAAGTTCATACCTACTTCTTTTGCCCATTCGAATTCTTCCTTCATTCCAGAACGAATACCGAAAGAATATACGTTTTCCGGACCAATTAAATCGCACACTTTACGAATTGGTGTAGAGTGAGATAAAGGCTCCCCTTCATACGATTCACGTAAATCAGTATGAGCATCCATGTGGATGATTGCTAAATCCGGATATTTTTTTGCCATTGCCTTAAAAATTGGCCAAGACACTAAGTGCTCACCGCCGAGACCTAGTGGAAACTTATCGGCATCTAAAAGTTCTGATACATACTCTTCAATCATATCTATGCTGCGTTGTGCGTTTCCGAATGGTAATGGGATATCACCCGCATCAAAATATTTTACCTCTTCTAGTTCACGATCTAAATATGGGCTATATTCTTCAAGACCGATTGATACTTCACGAATACGTGCAGGGCCAAAGCGAGATCCTGGACGGTAACTTACTGTCCAATCCATAGGCATCCCGTAAATAACTACCTTTGACTCTTCAAAACTTGGATGACTTTTAATAAATACTTTACCTGAATAAGCTTCATCAAAACGCATATTCTTTTCCTCCTTATGTGGAACTTAAGGTATCCCAACCTTTCATTATTTCTCAAATTTGGAGCGAGCTGCTCCTCTTTCTCGATTTACCAGTGTCTTCTTTTTTACAATAAGAAGACGATTTTCTTTACAGAAGTGTAAATAGCTAGCATGTTCAAGTCTTCTGGACAAACACCTTAAATGAGCTACTTACACTTTATTTGTTCCATACGATTCTTTTACTTAATTAGATCGCCAACAAATTTCGGTAATGCGAATGCTGCATTGTGTAATTCTTTTGTGTAGTATTTCGTTTCGATTTCGTGGAAACGCTCTTCACTTACTTCTAATGGATCATGTTTTTTAGATCCAATTGTGAATGTCCAAAGACCACTTGGGTAAGTTGGAATGTTCGCTGTGTATAAACGAGTAATTGGGAAGATCTCTTTTACGTCTTTAAACACAGTTGTAATTAGTTCTGGTGTGAACCAAGGGTTGTCCGTTTGTGCAACGAAAATACCGTCTTCTTTTAACGCTTTTGAAATTCCAGCGTAGAAGCCTTTTGTAAATAGATTTACCGCTGGGCCTACTGGCTCAGTAGAATCTACCATAATTACGTCATATTCATTTTCGCTTTCTGCGATGTGTAGGAAACCATCTCCTACTTTTACTTCTACACGCTCATTATCTAATGCACCTGCAATTGATGGTAAGTATTGTTTAGAGTACTCAATTACTTTTCCATCGATTTCAACAAGAGTTGCTTTCTTTACGCTTGGGTGCTTTAACACTTCACGAATAACACCGCCATCGCCGCCACCTACAACTAATACGTTTTCAGGGTTTGGATGTGTAAATAAAGGTACGTGCGCTACCATTTCATGATAAACGAACTCATCTTTTTCTGTTGTCATAACCATGCCATCTAAAATAAGCATGTTTCCGAACTCTTCCGTTTCAACCATATCAAGTTTTTGGAATTCTGTTTGCTCCGTATGTAATGTGCGGTTAATACGCGCCGTAATCCCAAAATGTTTTGTTTGTTTTTCAGTGAACCATAGTTCCATCGTACAATCACGCCTTTCAATGCAAATTTATAATAGGGACATCATTAATGTCCCCTAACAAAAATAAAACAAAACATCCAAAATGTATAGCTAAAAGTATAAAAATACCGAAAATATATTTTAGTCAGAGGGTTCTAACATATACATATAAAGAAAACCCTTTCTTAAGAAAGGGCTTTTGTCTCTACTTCTACTGGTTTACGAATTGGAATTAGGATCATAATACAACCAATTAACACCACAATTCCACCTACTAAAAATGGACTTTGTGGTGAAACAGTATGACCGATAACTCCTGATAAAATCGGAGCAATTGCGCCTCCTAACCAACGAACAAAGTTATAAACACCTGATGTAACAGATCTTTCATAAGGTGAAATATCCATTACATAACTTGTAAATAATGCATTATTTAATCCTGATGCTAATCCTGATAGAACAATTAATACAATTTGTAACCACATAATTTTCACAAAGAATAGTGCAATTAAGAAAATCGCAAATACGAGTAAACTACCTTTCAATAATGCTTTTGGCTCATATTTACCTTCTAGCTTATGCGCTAAAATTGCAGAGCCGTAGGCTAACGCTAATCCCCATCCACAAAATACAAATCCTAATTGAATAGCAGATAAATGCATAATAAGTGGTGAATATGCTAACACAACGAAAAATCCGTAGTAGTATAACATCCCTGAAATCGCACCTTGCATAAACGGTTTATACTTCACCAGGTTAAATAATTCCCCTACACCTGCCGCTTTACGTTTCACTTTTCGCTCCGGTTCTTTCACAAAAAAGAAAACTAAAATAAATGCTAAGAAAATTAAAATACTCGTTGCGAAAAACGGATAACGCCAAGAATGTCCACCTAATATACCGCCTAATAAAGGCCCGCCTGCCATTCCTAAACCAATAGCTGCTTCATACAATCCTACTGCTTCATGAACTTCTTTACTTAATGCAATCAATAATGTCATCGCCGTTGCGAAGAACATAGCATTTCCTAATCCCCATCCAGCGCGGAAAAGAGATAATTGAGCAATCGTTTGTGATATACCACATATAAACGCAAATACAGTTACGATTGCAAGGCCAATTGTCATCATTCGTTTATCACCAAATCTTGATGCAAATATCCCAGCTGGTAACATCATAATAGCCATCGTTAAAATATACGCCGTAAATAACATCTCTACTTGCCAATGCGTTGCACCAATTTTTTCAGCAATAATCGGCAAAATTGGGTCGACTACCCCTATACCCGAAAAGGCAAGGAAGGTAGCCACCACTGTAATCAATCTCCCTAGTTTTCGTTTGCTCTCCATTTTGATTACTCTCCTTTTGTATTCTCTAAAAATGTCACTGCACGATGTAAGCTATCCTCAAGTTCTGCCTTTACACGATGCATTTGCTCCATTTTCTCGTCTAACGTTTGCACTTGTTTTTCAAGCATCTCTTTAATTTCTTGAATCACTTCACGATCACGAGGATTCTCGCTATTTCTTCTCTGTTCCATTCTTTCTTTTAAAGATAAGAAATGCTGCATTTCTTGTAGCGTAATTCCTAGTACTTCTTTCGCTTCCACAATCCTTTTAATCCTTGCGATATCCTCATCTGTATACAGGCGAATGTTCCCCTCACTACGTTCAGGGGGATGAATTAAACCAATTTCCTCATAATAACGAAGTGTACGTTTTGTTAAACCAACTTGCTTTGTGACTTCATCAATCTTATACATGTTTATTCCTCCCTTCACTTGATTATTACATTTTACGTTAACGTTAACTTTTGTGCAACTGTTAGACTTTTGTAAATGTTTATCATATTAAATTGTATTTTTTCTAAAGCAGTTTCATAATGGAAGAAAAGAGATGATAAGGAGAATTTCACATGAGTAAACCACTTATTTTCGCTCACCGCGGCGTAAAAGGAACACATCCCGAAAATACGATGATTGCCTTCCAAGAAGCTGAACGCATTGGCGCTCATGGAATTGAGCTTGATGTCCACCTATCAAAAGATGGTGAACTTGTCGTAATTCACGACGAAACAGTCGATCGTACAACAAATGGCATAGGACTTGTTTCCGAAAAAACGGTGGAGGAGTTACAAGCTTTAGATGCTGGTAGCCATAAAGACCCTTCTTTCCAGGAAGCAAAAATCCCAACGTTACGAGAAGTATTTATTTGGCTATCTACAACAAGCTTACAACTCAATATTGAATTAAAAACAGACGTGATTCACTATCCAATTATCGAAGAAAAAGTTGTGGCTCTTGTTCGAGAATATCATCTATCGAATCAAATTGTATTCTCCTCATTTAACCACGAATCTGTTTCATTATTAGCAGAGATTGCTCCTGAAATCCCAAGAGCGATTTTATATGATACACCACTTGCTGATCCTATCGCTGAAGCAAAAACTAGAGAAGCAACTGGTTTACATCCAAACTTTCAACTACTAACAAAAGAATTTGTTCAACTAGCACAAAAACAAGGATACGTTTTCCGTCCGTATACAATTAACGAATACAAAGATTTACAAACTATGATTGATTATGGCGTAGATGTCATTATTACTGATTGGCCAGCACGCGCCTTTGAGCTCCTTTCTTAATTGAAGGAGCTTTTTGTTTTCCAAATTTCATTGTTTAAAATAACCGAAAACCCTCAATACTAATACAATAATGTTTGTATGAATGAGGGGCTGAAAAAGATGGATCAAACTATGAATCCGAAACTTAAAAAATATAAACGTCTTTTCTTCACCGTAATGTTTTCTTCTGTTCTTTTTTTCGTTTTTTCCTTTTTTGTTATTATTATAGTTGCAAAAATTATGGGACCTCCTCCTGTTGCTGTCCCGCAAACAAGTGTCTTTTATACTAATGATGACACTGTTATAGGACAAAGTAATGAAATGCAAAAACGCTACAATGTATCTCTCAATGAAATCTCTCCTTATGTAAAAGAGGCGACACTATCTATCGAAGATCAACGATTCTACAAACATCATGGCTTTGATATGAAGCGTATTGCTGGTGCCATTGTTGCTGATTTAAAAGCGATGGCAAAAGTCCAAGGTGCTAGTACGATTACACAACAATACGCACGTAATCTGTATTTAGATCATGATAAAACGTGGAAACGTAAACTATTAGAAGCAATGTACACAATCCGCCTTGAAGTAAACTATAATAAAAATCATATTTTAGAAGGATATTTAAATACAATTTATTACGGGCATGGTGCTTATGGAATCGAAGCTGCGTCTCGTCTATATTTCGATAAAACAGCAAAAGAACTAACATTAGCGGAGGCTAGTATGCTCGCAGGAATCCCAAAAGGACCTAGTGTCTACTCTCCCTTTTTAAAAGAGGATCGTGCGAAAGGACGACAATCTCTCATATTAGATGAAATGGTAGAACAAGGTTATATTACGACGAAACAAGCAACTTCAGCAAAGAAAGAGCCATTAACTTTTGCCTCATTGGATACAAAAAAAGTCGCAGAGATTGCACCTTATTTCCAAGATGCTGTACAAGCTTCTCTTCTTCGTGATATCGGATTAGATGAACAAGCCTTACAAAAGGGAGGCCTGCGTATTTATACAACACTAGACCCTAAATTACAATCGGTTGCAGAGCAAGCTGTAAAAGATCACATACCTGAAACAACAAACATACAAACTGCTCTCGTCTCTATGAATCCAAAAACAGGTGAAGTAGCTGCCCTTGTGGGAGGAACCGATTATAATAAGAGTCAATTTAACAGGGCTACACAAGCCGTTCGTCAGCCTGGTTCTACATTTAAGCCATTTCTATACTATGCGGCACTAGAACGAGGATTCACCCCTGCTACGCGCTTAAAAAGCGAATACACGGTATTTACTTTAGGTGATGGTGTTTCAAAGTATAAACCAAAAAACTATAAAGATTATTATGCAGATGATTTCGTAACGATGGCACAAGCTCTTGCAGTCTCCGATAACATATATGCTGTGAAAACAAATTTGTTTTTAGGTGAAGATATCCTTACAAAAACAGCGAAACAATTCGGAATTACGAGTGCATTAAAAGATGTTCCGTCTCTTGCTCTTGGCACATCTCCTGTAAAGCCAATTGAAATGGCGAATGCTTATAGCATGTTCGCAAACGGTGGAAAAGAAGTAAAACCAATTTTTATTCGCCGCATTATGGACCATGAAGGAAACATATTATACGATGCTCATCTGGAGAGTAAACAAGTTCTCGATAAAAGCAAAACGTTTGTCATGGAAGAAATGATGACAGGTATGTTTAATAAAAACCTAAGTAGTTATGCCGCTGTAACTGGCCAATCGATGTTATCAAAATTATCAAGAACATATGCCGGAAAGTCTGGTTCTACAGAAACAGATAGTTGGATGATTGGGTTTACCCCTCAACTTGTAACTGGTGTGTGGGTCGGATACGATCACCCTAAATCGATTTCAAACGTAGCAGAACAAGGATATGCGAAAAAAATATGGACCGATACGATGGAAAAAGGATTAGATGGACAACCTAAAAAAGAGTTCAAACCGCCAAGTGATGTCGTAGCGTTGAATATTAACCCTGAAAACGGTAAGATTGCTACAAAAAATTGTCCAATTTCAGTGAAAATGTATTTTGCAAAAGGTACAGAGCCGACTGAATATTGTATGGATCATGTTGACGATAAAGAGGAATTTGAAAAAAACAGTGGAGAAAAGACAAAAGCAAGCTGGTGGAAAAAATACCTTCCTTGGTAAAAAAATAGCTGACGGGCATCCGTCAGCTATTTTTTATTCACTTAATAATGCACGACGCAATTCTTCACTAGACTCGTTCCAAATTGCTTCATTATGTTCTTTCAAGAACATACCAAGTACTTTTTTAGATGATTCATCCATATGGTCAACCATAATGTGACGCTTCATTGATTTATCCATTTTGTTTACGTGCTCTGGAAGTGATTTATATCCACGGCGAATTTCACGGTCAACTGTCATTTCACAAGCTGTTACCCCCGCATAATAAGCACCTGTTGCCGTTCTTTCAATCGTTACCCAAACAAGCCAAAATGGTTTACCGTTTGGAACTTCATCTTTATTTGTTAAAAACTTAATCCCTTTTTCTACTGTACTACGCGCATGCATCGCTCCGATATCAACGAATGCTGTTTTCTCTAGTACATCGACAAATACAGGTGAAATATTTTCTAGGCTTAATGCTCCAACTCCAAATCCACCATGTCCATCTGTTGAATCATTTTTTACGATATTAAAACCGATTTTTTTCTTTTTCTCTGTCATATGTAACTTCCTCCTCGCTTACTAATTATAAAAGCCCAAAAATAGGCGCAATGATACTGTCTAAAAATACAAATACATACGGAATAACAACATTGAAAATAGGCTGAATTGTGTAATTGCTAAGCGGTGTAATAACAAGAATTAATAACGCAATTGCTCCATACTTTTCATACTGTGTCATTTTCGAACGAATATTTGCTGGTGCTAAATCTTCCACAACGCGATACCCATCCAGCGGTGGAATCGGTAATAAGTTAAATACAAGTAAAACAATATTAAGCCCAATGAAAATCTGGAAGAATTGACTTAACGTCTTTCCTACTGCAGGTGGAATGGCATCTAGCACACCAAATGTTATTAAGCTATACCAAATAATCAAACCAATTGCACTTAAAATTAAATTACTAATCGGTCCTGCAATAGAAACTAATATTCCTGCAAGACGCGGTCTTTTAAAGTTGTACGGGTTAACAGGTACTGGTCTTGCCCAACCGAACCCAATAATTAATACAGCAATCATCCCGATAGGGTCTAAGTGAGCCATCGGTGATAACGTTAAACGCCCTTGTTTTTTCGCTGTATCGTCTCCAAATTTATATGCAACATATGCATGCGCAAATTCATGCACTGATAATGCAATAATAATCGCCATCGCCACTAATGGGATTTCTTGTAATGGATATCTAAATAACTGATCCATGATTCATCTCCTCTTCAATATGTCAAAAAAGAAAATATTTGTTTTTCCGATTGTTCTTCCCCATAATCCGCTATAATAAGAGTGTAACTTACATAAAAGGAGCGATTATATATGCCATACGTAACAGTGAAAATGTTAGAAGGACGCACAGAGGAACAAAAGAAAGCTCTTGCTGAGAAAGTAACAGCAGCAGTAAGCGAAACAACTGGTGCTCCTGAAGAAAACATCGTTGTTTTCATCGAAGAAATGTCTAAAAACCATTATGCAGTTGGCGGAAAACGCTTAAGCGACAAATAATTTCAAGTTCTTTCATAAGAAGCAGCCATTAGCTGCTTCTTATTTCTTTCCTTCTAACAACTCAATAATTCTCTCTTTATATTTTCCTTTTCTTCCATCTTCATAGATTAAATCATGCGGATAGAATAATTTTTGATCTGTTCTCTTCTTACCAGTAATCGCCTCAACAATATCCGATTCACGTGAAAGCTCTCTAAGATCTCCATTAGGCATAAGAAGTAAGATTGGTAAACGCTCTTCTTCTTCTCCAGCACGATAAAAGTCATATGGTAGGTCTGATGTTGAATCAACTACTAAATAATACTCTGGATCGAGTCCAATCTTTTTAAATAAGCTACTTAATTCCATCCAATTATCTAAACCATGCTTATCTGTAAACTCTACGTATTTAAACAGATCTCTGTTCATAAAACGGCGGCATAAGTCACTTAAAATTGGATCCTCTTCGTCTTGCCATACTTGGAAGTAGTAATACATAACGTTCTCGTCTAGCTTTAAATAATCCTCTACTGTTACTTCTTCTTCAAATAAAGAATAGAAATGAACAGGGTGATTTTTAAATGTATAATACTTCTCATGCAATGATTTCGCACGATGTAAAATCTTCGTTAAAATAACTTCGGCACTGCGCGTTACTGGGTGGAAATATACTTGCCAATACATTTGATAACGGCTCATAATATAATGCTCAACAGCATGCATGCCACTATTTTTAATGACTACCTGATTCCCGTACGGACGCATGACACGCAGTATACGTTCCATATCAAAGTTTCCATACTTTACGCCAGTGAAATACGCATCTCTTAATAAATAGTCCATACGATCTGCATCAATTTGACTGGAGATCATACTAATCGCTAATTTATTAGTAGATGTTTTTGCGATTACATCGGCTACCTTTTGCGGAAAGTCTTTATCCACACGATTTAATATGCGATTAATTTCCGTATCTCCAACGATAATCTTTTGCGTAAATTTCTCATGATCTAATGAAAATACTTTTTCAAACGAATGAGAAAATGGGCCATGACCGACATCATGAAGTAATGCCGCACATAAACATAACAATCTATCTTCAGCATTCCAGTTCGGTCTGCCATCAAACACATCATCAATCATACGACGAATAATTTCATATACACCTAACGAATGAGTAAAGCGACTATGCTCTGCACCGTGAAATGTAAAAAATGTCGTTCCAAGCTGCTTAATACGGCGCAAGCGTTGAAATTCTTTCGTCCCGATTAAATCCCAAATAACACGATCGCGTACGTGCACATATTTATGTACCGGGTCTTTAAACACTTTTGTTTCGCTGAGTTTGTCGTTTAAATATACCACTTTCCGACATCCCCCTTTCTTTACTGCATTCTTACTATATATTATAAACGAAATAGGAAACAGAAAGAAATGAAAGACTATATTAATTGCCTTTATAAAAAGAAAAAATCACTTTTACCAGAGTAAAAGTGATTTTTTGTTATATATTATTTCCCTAAAACGAACTCAGAAACTTCATCTAAGATCATTTCTTTACCTAGTGGGAAGTAACCTTTATTTAAGTCTTCGTTTTTAATTGTAAACACGTGGTTATTTTTAACAGCGTTCATATTTTTCCAAATTGATTCTTCTTGGAATTCTTTTAGACGCTGAGAACCGTCACCAGTCGTAAATACGAATAAGTAATCTGGGTTGTAATCGATTAAAGCTTCTTTTTGTACTTGTACTAACGGTTTATCAGTTGGTGTACCTTTAACTGCTGGTAATTTTAAATCATTAAAGATTACGCTACCGTAACCGTAGTCACCGTATACACGGAAAGCATTCGGATATGCAGCCATTTTCATGAATTTAGCATCGCCAGTTTTCGCAACGATTTTGTCATGTATTTTGCTTGCTTTTTCGTCATACTGTTTGAACCATTCTTTTGTTTCTTTCTCTTTACCGAAGATTTGACCTACTTCTTCGAATTTTGGACGCCATTGGTCTAATGGAGTTTTTAACATAACTGTTGGTGCAATTTTAGATAATTGATCATAAATCTTTTCTTGACGATTGTTTACAAGAATTAAATCTGGTTTTGCAGCAGCTACTGCTTCGATATTAATTTTATCGCCCCAAGCAGAACCAACTGGTTTTACGTCTTTTAATTTCTTTTCAATATGTGCATCAATTTTTTCTTGAGATGTATTAGCAGTAATAATTGGTTTCATACCAAAGATTAATAATTCTTCTGTTGAACCACTAAGGTCAGCAATTTTCTTTGGATTTGCAGGGATTTTAATTTCCCCTTTTGCGTGTTGTACAGTGCGCTCTTCAGTCTTCGCATCCTTCGCATCTGCTTTCTTCTCTTCTTTGTTAGAACAAGCTGCAAATAGTACAGAAGTAACGACTAGTACCATTGCTAATAACGCCATTTTAAAATTCTTCATGTTCCCACTCCTTCTAGCTGTATTTCTCTTATAAGTTACAGTGAACTATAAGAAACAAGGTTAACAATTAATCAATATATTTTTATTAATTGTTGTTTATGCCCCGTTCTAACGGGTGTTCAACTTCCTATTTACTAATAAGAAGCTCAACGTCCATTAGAAGCCCCCCTCTTTACGAGGGGGATTCTACTTATGCTTTTTTACGCAATTGATTACTAATCATTGCTAAATCATATGTTAAACAAATCGGTTTACAGTTTACTGGACATGGAACGATTTGAGCTTCAATCTCAAATACGTTACGAAGTGTTTCACTCGTCATAACTTCATCTGGTGTTCCTTGTTTCATTAACTTACCTGCTTTTAATGCGATCATATGATCTGAGAAACGAGAAGCATGGTTTAAGTCATGGATAACCATAACAATCGTTCTACCTTCTTCTTCATTTAACTTTTTCAATAAGTTTAATACCTCTAATTGATGGGCCATATCTAAGTACGTTGTCGGTTCATCTAGTACGAGTAATTCTGTCCCTTGTGCAAGAGCCATCGCAATCCATACGCGTTGACGTTGCCCACCTGATAACGCCTCTGCTGGACGATTTGCGAATTCTGTCATTCCCGTCACTTCAAGTGCCCAATGAATGTAGCGATAATCCTCTTCTTTCAACGTTCCAAATCCTTTTTGATGAGGAAAGCGTCCATATGAAACGAGTTCAAACACAGTAAGGCCAGTTGGCACTTCTGCAGTCTGTGGTAAAATCGCCATTTTCTTTGCGATTTCTTTCGTTGGCTGTTTCTCAATTGCTTTTCCGTCAAGATAAACAGTACCTTTTTTTGCTTTCAAAATACGAGAAGCCGTTTTTAATAATGTGGACTTCCCACAACCATTTGGTCCAATAATTGTTGTAATTTTCCCTTCCGGAATTTCAACTGTTAATCCATCAATAATTAACCCTTCATTATAGCCAACAGATACCGCATCAACTGCTAAAGTTGCCATACAAAAAGCCTCCCTTTATTTTGTCCTCATAAGTAAGTATATGAAATACGGTGCACCAATTACAGAAATAACAAGACCGACCGGTATTTCTGAAGTTGGTAACACACTTCTTGAAATTACGTCTGCGAATAAAAGTAAAAACGTTCCTATTAGTGCAGCTGTAGGCAGCATAATTTGATGTTTACCACCAACAAGGCGCCTTGCTAAATGTGGAGCCATTAAACCGATAAAACCAATTCCTCCGGCAACAGCGACAGATGCACCTGCTAAACAAACTGCAATAAATAATAATTTACGTCTTTCTTTTTCTACGTTTAAACCAAGACCAACTGCTGTAGAGTCGCCTAGGTTCATTACATTTAATATGTGCGCCTTACTAATAGCAAGTGGCAAGAAAATAACCATCCATGGAAGTACACTTAGCACGAACTTCCAATCTGTGCCCCACAGACTTCCTGCTAACCAAATCGTAGCAAAACGGAAATCGTTAGATGTCATCTTCATAGAAAAAATTAAACTAACAGCACCAAATCCGGCTGCAACGGCGATACCAACAAGTATCAATCGAGTAGATGAAACGCCGTCCTTCCATGCTAGTAAATAAATAATAACCGCTGCTAATATCGCTCCAACTAACGCAAAGAATGGAAGGATAAATACAGATAAAAATGTACCAGTCCCAACTTTCCCGAAGAAAAAGTAGACAAATATAACAACTGTTAATCCCGCTCCAGCATTAATACCGATAATACCTGGATCAGCAAGTGGATTTCGTGATAACCCTTGCAAAATCGCACCTGACATAGCTAAAGCCGATCCAACTAATATAGCAATAACCATACGTGGCATACGAAATTCAAATAAAATAACAGACTGATCTTCAGCCCCGAGTCCAACCAATGACTTTAATACGTCCATTGGTGGTATTTTAAATGTCCCTGTATTTAAACTCACTAAAAATACAGTAACGATTAATCCTACTAAAATTGTTAAAACAGAAACGTTCTTTTTTGTTAAGACACTTGTCCTCACATTTTCCCTCTCCCTTCGTTACGTGCTAAGTAGAGGAAGAATGGAACTCCAATTAGCGCTGTAATTGCTCCAATTGGCGTTTCAAACGGCGGATTAATAACGCGAGATAACATATCTGCACATTCAATTAACAGCCCACCTAAAACCGCAGAACATGGAATAACCCATCTATAGTCTGAGCCTACAAGGAAACGAGTCATATGTGGGATTACAAGTCCAACAAATCCAACCGATCCTGCCATAGAAACTGCAGAACCTGTTAACACAAGAACAAGTACTGTTCCGATAAATTTAATTAATGTCGTATTTTGACCAAGTCCAATCGCAATTTCTTCACCGAAGCTTAAAATTGTAATATACCTCGACATCATAATTGCAATAAAGAGACAAACAAGCCCAATCGGCACTAACATATTAATACTTTCCCATTTCACTCCAGCAACTCCGCCTGCATTCCACATACTCACCTCTTGGGCAAGGTTGCAATACAGTGCAATTCCAGATGAAATGGCCCCTAATAAAGCACTAATCGCTGCACCTGCTAAAGCTAATTTCACAGGTGTTAATCCACCTGGTGAAGAAGACCCAATTCCATATACAATGCTCGCTCCAAACGCAGCACCAATAAAAGATGCGATAACGAACATTAAATAAGGTGAATTAGGGAAGAATGCATACATAATTGCAATTCCAAACACAGCCCCATCTGTAATGCCCATTAACGATGGAGAAGCAAGTGGATTTCGCGTCATACCTTGCATAATTGCTCCTGATACCGCTAAAAAAGCACCTGCAACTACGCCCCCTATTGCTCTAGGCATGCGAAGTTCTTGAATTACGTTATGATGCGTCAACGACCCATCAAACTGAAACACAGCTTGCCATACAGTCTTTAAACTAATATCAGCAGCACCAAATGAAATAGAGACTGCCATGCTTAAAGCTAACAAAACCGTACCTACTACTAAAATAATAGAAGCAATGAGCGGTCTGCTCTTAATCTCTTTAACATTCACATCTTGCTGTTCTATACTCCTTGCGCTCGCTTCCATCCCTCAACCATCCTAACCAACAACATATATTTAATGAAATGAAATTTATTCTCAAATAGTAATAAAAAAATTAGGCGAATTGACCTTTTCCTGATAATGATTCTCAGAATCACACTTTCTATTCTACCTATCGCTTTAAAAGGCTGTCAACCATTATTTTGAAATATAAATTTGTATAGATCAAAATTTATATAAACGGATATCTCCTATCCTTCATTGAAACTCAATTAAACTTTTGTAGAATAAATCATTCCTCTTATGGACATAAAAAAAGAAGAGTAATCTGTTCACTCTTCTTTTTCTTACTTATTTAACTTCACTTCAATCTTTGTAATTAATTCATCTTCTGTTGGAGCCGCAACTGGACGATTATTTACAAATGCGAATGATTTTTTACGACCAGGACCACAGTAAGACTGACATCCAACTTCAATCGTTGCACATGAATCTACTTTTTTTAACTTCGGAATCAACGTTTTAACGTTCGTTGCCTGACAATCATCACACACACGAAATTCGTTTCCCATTATATAACACTTCCTCTATTTTAAACTTTTCTCAAGTACATTTAAAAATAAACACTAAATGGTATTTTACCGCTCTTTGAAGCTCGTTGCAAGTTTCCTTGCGACGCTCTTTCTTCATATAATGCTACATATTTATATGTTCTACTACAGAGACTTCCGTCATTCTTGGCAAAATTTATACCTTTCATCGAAATCTACCATATTTTTAAAAGCTTTGTATAAAAGCTCATTTTTTTGCCCATTATAAAAATAGGAAGTTCATAAAAAGAAAGGGAGTTGAATCTATGAAAGTAAGACAAGATGCTTGGACGGATGAGGATGATTTATTACTTGCTGAAACTGTACTTCGTCACGTTCGAGAAGGAAGTACTCAATTAAATGCATTTGAAGAAGTAGGAGATCAATTAAATCGTACATCGGCTGCCTGTGGTTTCCGTTGGAATGCTGTTGTTCGCTATAGCTATGAACAAGCTCTTCAACTAGCAAAAAAACATCGTAAAGATAAAATGCGTGCTGCAAGCGGGGAACAAGCGAAAAAACGTTTACTTTATACACCACCAGCTTCAGATTCGATAACTGATTATGAAGAATTCGTACAAGAGGAATCAATTGTACAATATAAAGAAGCTATTCCATATCAAGAATCTACCGTTCCTGTTGCAAAAAGCTCTATGACAATGCAAGATGTTATTTATTTCTTACAAACAGTTGGATCCTCAAATATAAAAGTAACAGCTCTCGAAAACGAGAATACGAGATTGAAACAAGAAATTAAAGCACAAATCCTTCGAAATGAAGAACTAGAAAAGAAACTAGAAAAATTAGAAAAGCAATCTCATACTGTACAAGAAGATTACGAAACACTTATGAACATTATGAACCGAGCTCGTAAGTTGGCAGTCATGGATGACGAAGAACGTTCTCAAACATCTTTCCGAATGGATCGAAACGGTAATTTAGAAAAAATTGCAGAATAAAAAGGATGCATGTAATGCATCCTTTTTATTCTTTCACACCTAAACTTTCCCTTTATATATGAGAAAACTCCATTCTTCATTTTTTGCTATAATAGAGATTGTCATTTTAAAGATAAGGGGTTAGTTATATGAGCAATTCCCGTTCCATTTTATCGCAGCCAGAGTGGCGTATTGTAGATCAGTCTAGTTTAGGACCAACATTCCATGCATTGCAGTCATTCGCAATGGATGACACATTATGTACTAGTATCGGAAATGGTCAATCAGCTGCAACAATGCGTTCTTGGGTTCATCACAATACAATTGTTCTTGGCATTCAAGATTCACGCCTACCACACTTAGAAGAAGGTATTTCCTTTTTAAAGGAAAACAACTTCAATGTTATCGTTCGTAATTCCGGTGGACTTGCAGTCGTACTTGATGAAGGTGTTCTAAACGTATCACTTTTATTCCAAGAGACGGAAAAAGGTATTGATATTGATCTTGGATACGATACGATGTGGCACTTAATTCAGGAGATGTTACACGACTATGATGTTACAATCGAGGCAAAAGAAATTGTAGGTTCTTACTGTCCTGGTAGCTATGACTTAAGTATTCGCGATCAAAAATTCGCTGGCATTTCACAGCGACGTATTCGCGGCGGTGTCGCTGTCCAAATTTATCTTTGTGCTACAGGAAGTGGCTCTGAGCGTGCCACACTCGTTCGTGATTTCTACAACCTAGCAATCCAAGGAGAAGAAACACGCTTTACGTATCCTGAAATTGTACCGAGTACGATGGCTTCACTTTCAGAATTACTTGGCGAAACCATTACAGTGCAAGATTTAATGATGCGCCTTTTAAAAACACTGCAGCAATTCGCTCCAAAGTTAACACCATCTCAATTAACAGTAGATGAAGTTCCTTTATATGAGACGAATTTACAACGTATTATTGATCGTAACAATAAAGCACTTGGCTTAGAAAAATAAAGACCGTCGCTATTATAGCGACGGTCTTTATTTCAATTCATTATAGAATTAAAGTGCTTGAGCTGCTGTAATTAAAGCTAACTTGTACACTTCTTCTTCGTTACATCCACGAGATAGGTCATTTACAGGCATGTTTAAACCTTGTAAGATTGGTCCTACTGCTTCGAAGTTACCTAAACGTTGAGCGATTTTGTAACCGATATTACCAGCTTCTAAGCTTGGGAATACGAATACGTTAGCATCACCTTTAATTGTAGAACCTGGAGCTTTTTTCTCAGCTACAGATGGTACGAATGCAGCATCGAATTGGAATTCTCCATCTAAAGTTAATTCTGGAGCCATTTCTTTTGCAATGCGAGTTGCTTCTACAACTTTTTCTGTTTCTGGAGATTTCGCAGAACCTTTTGTAGAGAAGCTTAACATAGCAACGCGTGGGTCAATACCGAATAATTCAGCAGTTTTCGCACTCTCGATACCAATTTCAGCTAAATCTTGGCTGTTTGGTGCAATGTTAATTGCGCAATCAGCGAATACATATTTCTCTTCTTCACGTACCATGATGAATACGCCAGAAGTTTTTGTAACGCCTGGTTTTGTTTTAATGATTTGAAGTGCTGGACGAACTGTATCAGCTGTAGAGTGAGCTGCACCACTTACTAAACCGTGTGCTTTGCCCATGTATACAAGCATTGTACCGAAGTAGTTTTCGTCTTTAAGGATTTTGCGAGCGTCTTCTTCAGTTGCTTTACCTTTACGGCGTTCAACGAAAGATGCTACCATTGCATCCATTTCTTCGTATGTAGCTGGGTCATAAATATCAACGCCTGCTAATGTTAAATTCATGCTAGCAGCTTTTGCGCTAATTTCTTCTTTATTACCAACTAAAATTGGTTTTACTAACTCTTCTTTTGCTAAACGCTCTGCAGCGCCTAAAATTCTTTCATCAGTTCCTTCAGGAAGTACGATAGAAATGCCTTTTCCTTGAACTTTTTCTTTTACTGTTGTAAATAAGTTGCTCACGAATAAACCCTCCTACATATGTTAAAAAAACTCTATCTTTAAGAATACTGCTTTTCCTCTATATTTTAAACTTATAGCTCCCAAAAAATAGATAAAATAAAAATGATTATATTTTCATAAAATTCAGCATAGAAATAAAGCCCCTTTAAGCCTTATCTTCTCCTATTTTCAAGTAAATTAAAATGTGACAATTTTATGTGCCAAGGTTTTATATAGATGATTTTAAAACTATATATGCTATAGTTAACGTGTAAAACTATCATTAACTGAGGTGAATAGAATGAGTGAAGCAACAACAACGTTAGATGGCTGGTATTGTTTACATGATTTACGTTCTATTGATTGGGCTGCATGGAAAACATTATCTAGCGACGAACGCGGACAAGCTGTGTCTGAATTTTTAAATGTCGTTGAAAAATGGAACGAAGTAGCTACTGCGAAAAAAGGCAGTCATGCAATGTATACAGTTGTTGGCCAAAAAGCTGATATTATGCTTATGATTTTACGTCCAACAATGGAAGAGTTAAATGAAATTGAGACAGAATTGAATAAAACAACATTAGCTGAATATATGGTTCCTGCATACTCTTACGTATCTGTTGTTGAACTAAGTAACTATCTTCCAGCTGATGAAGATCCATACCAAAACCCACAAATCTTAGCTCGCTTATATCCAGACCTACCAAAAGCAAATCACATTTGCTTCTATCCAATGGACAAGCGTCGCCAAGGTGATGACAACTGGTACATGCTTCCTATGGAAGAACGTAAAAAAATGATGTACAGTCATAGTAAAATCGGTCGTCAGTACGCGGGTAAAGTACGACAAGTTATTTCAGGATCAGTCGGATTCGACGATTTCGAGTGGGGCGTAACATTATTCGCTGACGATGTTCTTCAATTTAAAAAACTTATATATGAAATGCGCTTCGATGAAGTAAGTGCTCGTTATGGTGAATTCGGAACATTTTTCGTTGGAAACATTTTACCAGACGAAAAGGTAGAGAAATTTTTACACATATAAAGTGAAACTTTAATCAGCCCTCACCAATCGGGCTTTTACGGGCAATTGATACCCCTCCTAACTCCTTTGTTTTCGCTGAATTTCGAGGTAGGAATCTTACTGCCCGGCAAATAGCGGGGTAAATCGTAAAAAAGGAACGAAATTCGTTCCTTTTTTTATTATCTTCTATACTTCTCTTCAAAAAACTTCTTTTCTCTGCAAATTTGAACAAAAATCAACAAATTCTTTTCAAATTCCTAGTAAAATTGTAACCTTTTCATATCCAAATTTATGCTAAAATGGTACGAGCTACATGCTAATAACGATGCGAAGGTGATAAACTATATGAAGAAAATCTTGTCTATTTTACTAGCGCTTCTATTGTCAATTTCTTCCTTAGGAGTAACAACATCCCATGCGGAAGAAAAAATACATATAGAGGCTGCTGCTGCACTTCTGTTTGATGCAGATACAGGAAAAATACTGCATGAACAAAATCCAGATGAATTACTAGCTATCGCTAGTATGTCAAAATTAATTGTTGTTTATGCTGTATTAGAAGCAATTAAAGAAGGAAAAATCACTTGGGATACAAAGGTAAACATTTCTGATTACGCTTATGAAGTTTCACGTAATAATGAATTCTCTAACGTTCCGTTTGAAAAGGGACGCCAATATACTGTAAGAGAATTATATCATTCTATCGTTATCTTCTCTGCAAACGGATCTAGTATTGCCTTAGCAGAACTTCTTGCAGGAAGTGAGAAAAACTTCTTAAATCTTGCAAATGAACATGCAAAAAAACTAGGGTTAAAGAAATATAAATTTGTAAACGCTACTGGATTAAATAACGCTGACTTAAAAGGAAAACATCCTGAGGGTACTGATCCGAATGGAGAAAATTCCATGTCAGCTCGCGATATGGGTATTCTTTCAAAAACAATAATTACAAAGTATCCAGAAATGCTAGAGGATACAAAACAAAGATTTAGAAACTTCCCGGACAATCATCCGAAACCAATTCGTATGGAAAACTGGAACTGGATGTTACCAGGTGCCGCTTTCTCTTATGAAGGAACAGATGGTTTAAAAACAGGAAGTTCTGATACAGCCGGATACGGATTTACTATTACTGCTAAACGTGGTGATGTACGTCTTATTTCGGTTATTATTAAAACAAAATCAATGGACGAGCGCTTCACAGAATCTCGCGAATTAATCGAATATGGGTTTAATAACTTCGAAAAACAAAAGCTAAAAGTGAATAAAAACAATACAATTTCTGTAGTAAAAGGGAAAGAAGATCAAGTAACTGTTGCACCGGAAAAAGAAATAACAGTAATTGCGAAAAAAGGTAGCAAAGATTCTTATAAAATTGGGACTGAAGTAGATAAATCTCTTGCTAAAGATGGACATTTAGTTGCCCCCATTAAGAGAGATGCCAAAGTAGGCTCCATTACTTTAGAATCAACTGATAAGTATGGTTTCTTAAACGGTAGTAAAAGTATGAAAGTTACTGCAAAAACAACAGAAGAAGTTGAAAAAGCAAATTGGTTTGTGTTAACAATGCGCTCTGTTGGAGATTTTTTCTCAAACTTATGGTCTAAAGTATTTTAATGATGAAAAGCTGGCTCACGCTAGCTTTTTTTATTTTCCTCTCTCAATGTAAAACTTCGTTTGGTTGTCATATCTGAGTCCTTTTCCTCATACGTATGAACTAGTAATCGTTACACACTTCATCTAGAAATAAACCTCTTTCCAAAAGGTATTCCAAAAAGAGAGGTGACACATAATGGGTGTTATTGCTTATAACGAAGAAGATGTAAAGTTATTAGCTAGACTGATGCGTGCTGAAGCCGAGGGAGAAGGGCAACAAGGAATGTTAATGGTCGGAAATGTTGGGGTAAATCGTGTCCGCGGAAATTGTTTAGATTTTAAAAAAATACGTAATTTACGTCAAATGGTGTATCAAAATCCTGGCGGTTTTGAAGCAACTCAAAAAGGGTATTTTTATCAACGTGCAAGAGAACAAGATATCGCATTAGCAAGGCGAACGATTCAAGGACAACGTTTTTGGCCTGCCAACTTCTCCTTATGGTTTTTTAGACCTGAAGGCCCTTGTCCGCCAACTTGGTACAATCAGCAAAACTCTGGTCGCTTCAAAAAGCACTGCTTCTTCCAGCCATCTGCCGGAGACTGTCCAAGCGTATATTAAGGAATGAAAATGAGGAGGGATTTTTGAATGGCACAGCAACAAAATCCGTACTATGGAACAGGTTTTTATCAACCATCTGGAACTTATGTACAACCGCAACAAATGACTGCCGGGCAGCAACAACAACAGCAAGCAATGCAACAACAAGCTGCTCAAGCTGCTCAAGCCCAATATGCAATTTCTCAAGGTATGTTACCTCTAGAACAATCCTATATTGAAAATATTCTTCGCTTGAATAAGGGCAAACAAGCTACAGTTGTAATGACCTATGAGCGCGGTAGCTCACTCGGTACACAATCGTATACAGGTATTATCGAAGCTGCTGGTCGTGATCATATTGTAATTAGTGAGCCACAATCAGGGAAACGTTATTTACTATTGATGATTTACTTAGATTATGTAGAATTCCCAGAAGAAATTACGTATTTACCTAGTCAACAAGCAACTTATGCTCCAAGACCATAACAAAAGCTGGCATATGCCAGCTTTTGTTTTTTTATAACCCTTTTACAACTGCAGTTCCGACTAAGATCCATGCCACGATAAACGCTACACCACCAAGAGGTGTAATTGGTCCAAAGAACTTAATCCCTGTTGTGCTTAACGCATATAGACTACCTGAGAACATAATAATCCCAGCTACCATAAGCCAACCAGCAGTAGTTAAAAGTGATGATTGAATCTTATCCATTAATAAAGCAACTACGAATAGCCCACCTGCATGGAACATTTGATATGTAACGCCTGTCTTCCAAACTTCTAACATTTTTGCAGAAATTTTATTTTCTAAACCGTGTGCTCCAAATGCCCCTAACGCAACAGATAGCCCCGCTGCAATACAACCTAGTAAAAAGAAAATTTTCATTTTAATTCCCCTTTTTTATTTTTATCATAAGCAATTTTCACATATAATCCAAACGATTTAATTCTTAAAAATCAAATAACGAATTACCATTTGCGCCTTCTTCTTTTATATACACAGGTTCTCCAGAAACCGGCATAACTGGTTGAACAGTTGTTATAGGCTGCGTTCCAATTACTTGCGATTGAATTTGCGGCTCTCTATACGTAGGAGATTCAACCTGTTCATCTAATAGTAAATCACATAAAGCACGCACAACTAATAAATGATCTTTTGATTTTTGTCCTTCACTACTTTTTGCCTTTGCAATTTCATTCGCCATTTTATTTAAAATCTTATCGCTCGATATTTGCATTCCTTATCACCTCGTACTTTGTAGTTCTTTCTCAAATTGCCCCAGCTTCTCTACTGAACCAAATACTATTATCATATCATGTTCTTGCAATTTTTCCTGCCCCGTCGGATTATGTATAACATTCCCATTTCTCAAAATCGCTAAAATTGTTACATCAAATTGATTTCTCACATCACTTTCTAGTAACGATTTACTAGCTAAAATAGAGCCCTTGCCGACTGCAATTTCTTCAATTACAAATGACTGATCCACGCCATACAGTACTGTATCAATATAATGAACTGTTAGCGGATTCGCAATACCTTTTGCAATATGAATTCCTGCCATACTAGATGGATTAATCACCTTATTTGCACCGGCACGCCTTAATTTGTCTTCGGTTTCTGGTTTTTCCGCTCTTGCCACAATTTTAATTGCATCATTTAATCCTCTTGCCGTTAATGTAATAAATACATTTTCAGCGTCATTGGCTACGATAGCAACTAAACCGGCTGCCTTTGAAATTCCAGCATGATGTAACACTTGGTCTTCCGTCGCGTCCCCATGTACATACAAAAGTTTTTCCTTCTCCAATATACTTTCATCTTTATCCACGACGACAAATGGAATTTTCTTTTCTTGCAATTCATGTACAACTTGAAGCCCCACTCTACCGCAACCACATACGATAATATGATTTTGTAACTGTGCTATTTGTTTATCCATCTTCTTCCTCCGTACTGCATGAAATAAATTCCCTTCAATAATCATAGCTGCCACTACACCAATTGCATACGTAACGATACCAACGCCAACTGGTATAATAAGAAGCGCAAATACTTTCCCTGCATGTGTTAAAGGAACGGCATCTCCGTATCCAACAGTTAATACGGTAATCATCGTCATCCAAAATGCTTGAAACAAACTAATCTCTTCAATTGTCATAAATCCTAACGTTCCTAGAATTACAACAAAGGTCATACATATAACTGCTATCCATAATTGCTTACGTGCATTCATATCGTGTTTCAACTCTTTTCTCTATCTACAATCTTTGCCAGTGGAAATGAAATACATATATACTAGATACGGAATCTATGAAAGAGGTTGATATAATGAAAACATTTCTTTCCGCCTTACAATGGGCGCTATTTATTTTAGCTGGGAGCCTTATTGTACCAATTAGCGTCGCAACTAGTTATGGCCTCGATGGAGCTGAAGCTATTGCATTCGTACAAAGAACATTATTTGTTCTTGGCTTTGCTGGTCTACTGCAAGCTATATTTGGACATAAACTTCCTATTCAAGAAGGTCCTGCAGGCCTTTGGTGGGGGATTTTCTCCCTTTATGCAAGTTTAGGTGTCGTATTATTTGGATCAAGCAATGAAACACTTAAAGTCCTTCAATACGCCTTCCTATTAAGTGGCATTATTTGTATTATTCTTAGTGTTTTTGGACTCATCGATAAGCTAGTTCGCTATTTTACACCGACAGTCATTGGAACATATTTATTTCTTCTTGTCGCACAACTTAGCGGTTCCTTCTTAAAGGGAATGTTCGGCCTTGACGGACAACATACAGAAGTACAAGCCGACGTATTTATTCTTTCACTCATTGTTATTTTACTATCCTTTTTCATTATGAAGCTACCTATTGTTGGACAATATTCCGTTCTTTTCAGTATTGTCTGCGGCTGGATATTATTCGCATGCTTCGGATTATCTAATCCAGTAACGCCTGTGACAGATGTAATCCGTTTTCCATCCCTATTTGTTTTCGGAATGCCTCGCATTGAATGGAACATGGCGATTACGGTAGTGTTAGTTACACTATTACTTCTAACAAATATGTTAGCAAGTATTCGCGTTGTGCAAAAGATTGTCTCTAAGTATGAAGAAGGTGCCGCACCAGATCGTTTCAAACAAGCTGGCATTATAACAGGAATCAATCAATTACTAGGCGGTCTATTCTCAGCTATTGGACCTGTCGCCATTTCTGGATCAGCAGGGTTTATTGCAACAACTAATATTTATAAGCGACTCCCATTTATGTTAGGATCAAGCTTTATTATTGTCGTTAGTATATTCCCAAAGATCACTTCATTCTTTGCAGCAATTCCAGTTGCAGTTGGTTATGCTGCTATCTATCCTGTATTTGCAAGTATGATTGGTCTAGCTTTCCATGAATACGACACAGTACAAAATAAAGAACGATTATTTAAAGTAGCAGGCCTTTCCATCTTTACTGGGGTCGGAGTTATGTTCGTTCCAGCTGGAGCATTTTCTACACTCCCACCATTTCTAGCATCATTTTTAAGTAATGGTCTCGTTCTTGGATCTGTCATGGCAATTCTGCTTGAAATACTATTTTCTCGTTCTACAGAAAAACAACTATCGTAAATTGGAAAACTTCCATTATTGCACTCTACCTGTAGAGTTGTTACGATAAATTATCATGGGCAATACGCTCATGATAATTTATTTACTTCTTCCTGAAGAAGTTCGATGTCTTACTATTTATTCCTTAATATCTTCATGAACATGTATTTCTATTTAAATAAAGAAGGGAATTTTCAATATGACTTATAAAATGATTGTTTTAGATTTAGATGATACTTTACTACGTGACGACCATACCATTTCACCTCGTACGAAAGAGGCTCTAATGACTGCGCAAGAACAAGGAGTAAAGGTAGTACTTGCTTCTGGACGTCCAACATTCGGTATGCGCAATGTAGCGAAAGAACTTCGTTTAGAAGAATACGGCAGCTTTATTCTATCTTTTAACGGTGCAAAAATTATTAACTGTAAAACAAACGAAGAAATCTTTAGTAGTACGCTATCTCCTGAAATCGTTCACAACCTATTTGAAATTAGTAAAACTGAAGATGTATGGATTCATACTTACATTGGTGATGATATCGTAACGGAAGAAAATAATCCTTATACTGAAATTGAGGGCGATATTACTGGTATGCCAATTGTTGTAGTAGATGACTTTAAAGCTGCTGTTAAAGAGCCTGTAGTAAAAGTATTAATGAATAAAGAAGCTGAACGCCTTGTTGTAGTAGAAAAGAAACTACAAAAACAATTAGAAGGTCAATTAAGCGTTATGCGTTCGAAACCATTCTTCTTAGAATTTACTGAAGCTGGTGTTACAAAAGGAACGAGCTTAAACCAATTAATTCAAAAGCTAGGCATTAAGCGTGAAGAAGTTATCGCAATGGGCGATAGCTATAACGACCAGGCAATGATCGAATTCGCTGGTCTTGGTGTTGCAATGGGCAATGCACCAGATGATATTAAAGAAATTGCAAACTACGTAACAGATACAAATATGAACGATGGTGTTGCAAAAGTTGTAGAGAAATTTGTATTAAAAAGAGAAGCGCTCGTTTAATATTTTCACCCATAAAACCTATTTGAAGTCAAACACTTCAAATAGGTTTTTATTTAAATTCTCATGTTTTTGTGACTATATTTTGAACTTTGCACTATTCTCGTAGTGTAAACTTTCTTTTTGTATATAATGAAACAAAATAGACTATTTTATTTTGAAAAAGAATACAAATTTACTATAAACAAGCATACGTTAAAGGAGGATACTTTATGTTATCTACACCAATCGGACGATTAAGAGCAATCGGCTTAATTGAGGGGATTTCTTTCCTATTACTATTATTTGTAGCAATGCCATTGAAATATTTCGCAGGATTTGCAACAGCTGTTAAAATTACAGGCATGGCTCACGGCGTTTTATTTATTCTATTCATCTTCGCAGTAATTCAAGTAACAATCGTACACCGTAAATCGATTTTATGGGCACTTGGGGCATTCGTTTCATCAGTTATCCCATTTGGTACGTTTGTACTAGATGCAAAATTAAAGAACGAACAATAATAATAAAAAGGTAGTTAACGAATGTTAACTACCTTTTCTATTTATAAATTTGGAATTTCCCAATCAATTTTTCTCTCGCCCATATTAGCTAAAATCGCATTTACTTTAGAGTATGGCTTACTCCCAAAGAAACCACGTCTTGCTGATAATGGACTTGGATGTACGGATTCGATAATATGATGATTCGTATTCGTAATTAACTTCTTCTTCGCCTGTGCATGGCGCCCCCACAATATGAAAATAACTGGTTTTTCACGCTCATTTAATAGCTCAATCACGCGATCAGTGAAATGCTCCCAGCCTTTTCCTTTATGAGAATTTGCTTCACCTTGTCGAACTGTTAATACAGTATTTAATAGTAGTACCCCTTGCTCTGCCCACTTTACTAAATAACCGTTATTTGGAATATCGTACCCATATTCATCTCGAAGTTCTTTATACATATTTAGTAATGACGGTGGCGTTTTAATGCCTGGTTGTACCGAGAAGCTTAGACCATGCGCTTGATTCGGTCCATGATAGGGATCTTGCCCTAAAATAACGACCTTTGTATTTTCATAACTTGTATACTGAAGGGCATTAAAAATATCTTCTACCTTCGGGTAAACGACATGTGCACTGTACTCTTCTTTCAAAAAACTGGCTAAAGTACGATAATATTCTTTTTCAAATTCTGGTGCCAATAATGCCTCCCAATCATTCTTTAAAACATTTTCCATACCTTCACTTCCTATCCGATTAATTCACCATATCCTGCTTTGTAAACACTACAAACGAAATAATAAGAGAAACAACTGCCCAAACAGTTAAATTCATTAAAGAAAACCCCATCGATAAACCTTGTAATGCAGGTAGTTTTCCTGATAAATAATCTGTTAATGATAAGTTCACACTAAAAATATATTTCGCACCTTCCCAAGATGTTGCGAATGAACTTAAAATACCACCTGCGATTAATGCGGCTAGCATAACGCCCATACCAGCTGGTGTATTTCGAATTAAAACAGAAACCATAAAGGATATAGTTCCGACAACGATAGCAACAAACCAAGCTAATCCATACGCCATCAAAATGTATTGCCACTGAGGAATAAGATGTACAAAGTTCGTATTTAATGTTTCCTTATCAATGACAAATCCTGTTAACACAGGTAAATTCCATCCTGAGTATCCAAATACAAGTCCAGATAATATGTACGCAAACAGACCTACGAGAAGCAGTATGAGTGAAATGAAAAATAACATTGTCACATACTTACTAAGAAGTATTTTCCAGCGCCGAATCGGCCGCGTAAGTAACATCTTCATCGTTCCATCACTTCTTTCTCCTGAAACAATGTCAATAGCGACAATCATGACAAGAAGCGGAATAAACAATGTAATTCCTTGCTCAATAAACGCCCTTACAAAAGTTGGTGCACCTGGTGCCATCGGGTTAATATCGTGATCTAAATAATATTGTTGTTGCTCCACTCTTACCTTTAGCCAATCACGCCATTCTTCTGGCAACCTAGAGTTATTTAACCGATTCTGAGAATCAACAATTTGTTGTTGCAGTGACACTTTCCAATCAGTTGTGCCAAGTCGTTTTTGGGTCGTTTCTATTTCACGATACTGCGCATATACGAAAAGCGGGATCAAGATTGCTAAAATAAGCATGACAACAAAAATACGTTTCTTACGATAAATCTTTTCTGATTCATTCAAAACTAGATTCGCAAATTCACGCATGCTGCTCACCCCTTGTGAGTTCAATAAATAAATCTTCTAGCGTAAATACAAGCTCCTTAACACTATGTACATCTATCCCATTTTCTACAAAATATTTATTCCAACTACTTATAGATGCAATATCCATCCGGCATAGTAATCGGTCACCTTCTATACTCACTTCTCTTACTTCCTCAGCAGCTTCTAGCATATCTTTCGCCTTAGAAATTGGTGTAACAATCCATTCTACACGATCACTCGCTGTTTTAATTAACTCTTCAACCTTGGCAACTGTTATCATTTTTCCTTTATGAATAATCGCCACACGGTCACATATCATTTGTACTTCGCTTAGCAAATGACTTGAAATAAACACACTCATATTTTCTTCTTTCACAAGCTTATGTATAAATTCCCTAAGTTCTCTAATTCCAGCTGGATCTAAACCATTTGTTGGCTCATCTAATATGAGCAATTTCGGGTTTCCAAGAAGCGCTTGCGCAATACCAAGACGCTGTTTCATACCGAGTGAATATGTTTTTACCTTATCGTGAATTCTTTCATCCAAATGAACCATTTGAGCAATTTCAATAATACGTTCATCTGATATATCACCTAACATACGGGCAAATTGTTTTAAATTTTCCCATCCCGTTAAATATGTATACAGTTCTGGGTTTTCAACGATACTCCCAATTTGACGCATCGCTTCTCTGAAATTTTCCTTAATAGAATAACCACCAATAGAAATCGTACCTTCTGTTTCTTTAATCAATCCGACTAACATTCGAATGGTAGTCGTTTTTCCGGCACCATTCGGTCCTAGGAAGCCAAACACTTCTCCTTGTTTTACATCGAAGGAAATATTCTCTACAATTGTCTTCTTTCCAATTACCTTCTTCACGTCTCGTACGGAAAGTATCGTCGTCATTTTACCCCTCCTTGTTCTAGTTTTAATTTACTCGCAACATTTTGAACTAATCGGTCTGCCATATATGTATACCCTACTTCATTCGGATGGAAATGATCGGAGTATAATAAATCTTTCCCACGGTTTTGGAATAAATCAAATGTCGGTGTAATATACACATTTTTATTATTTATCGCTAACTTTTCTAAAGATGCATTCCAGTCTACAACAATGTTTGAAGACCCTTTTAAATCTTCTACATCTTCAAAAGGATTATATAAACCTAGCCAAAAAATAGGGCTATCTGTATTTAACTTACGAATTTCTTCTATAATTTTCTTCGCTTCATTTTGGAATGTTTCTGTATCAGGACGGTATGTTTCTAAATCTATCTTTCCAAGCGATTCCCAACCAGGAAATAAATCATTTCCTCCAATCGTTAAAACGATTACATCTGCTTGCTTAATTGAATATTGAGCGCCACTACTTTCAATTTGTTTTAATAAATCCGGCATTTTCGCACCACTAACCGCTAAGTTAGTTAAGGCAACCTTTTGCTTATAATCTTTTTGTAAATCTTCTTTCGTCCGTCCAATATAGCCAATTCCTTCTTTATCACCAACACCGCGTGTTAATGAATCACCTAAACTAACGATTTGTAACGTTCCTGTTTCCTTTTTCTCTTTTGCCACTACATCGGTCTTTTTAATTAAATTTGAAGCTTTCGGATTTAATACATCATTTACACCTGAAACAAAACCATATGCAAATAAACAGAAAGATGCAATTGTAATGAGTAGAATTACTTTTACTACTTTTGATCTCATATCAAAACCCCTTTTAGCTCTCATAGATTGTCCATAATTATACCAAACGCAATTTTGAAAAGCGATTTTCACACCTTATCTATTATGTTGTTTCCCTATGTACTAATTCTGGCAATAACTCTACGTGCTTTACATCTATTTTCTCATCATTAACCTTTTCATATAATAATTCAAATGCCTTCACGCCAACATTTTTACTAGAATATGAAATCGTCGTAATGCCTAAAATATCTGCCACATCTTGATCATCACAACCAATAATCGTAATATCTTCTGGAATACGAATTCCTTGTTTTTTCGCTTCCGTTACCATTCCCGCTGCAATATGGTTGCAAGATACAAGAAACGCAGTTGGTTTCACAGACATACGGATCCATTCCCTGATTACATCACGCCCATCCCCCACCGTAAAACAATCCTTAAACTTCCAGGCCTCTATCTGTGGTGCAGCAATCTGTTGAAGTGAATCCGCATATGCTTGTTTTCTTCTCTGACTATTAATACTATTGCTTCTTCCAATGCAATACCCAATACTTGTATGGCCGGCATCTATTAAGCTCTTCATCCCACGCGAAAACACTTTATAGTAATCAATGTGCACACTCGAAATGAAATTCGAGTCTATTTCTTCACACATAACAATCGGGCCAAATTTCGTATATTCTTCAAGCTGTTCCTTACTATTTGCCCGGGAACATATAATAACCCCATCAAGTTTTTTCATTTTTAACATATTCAAAATTTCTAATTCTCTTTCCTCACTATAATTCGTCTGACAAAGCATCATATTATAATTGTTTTTTGCTGTTTCCTTTGATATCCCCTCGATAATAGCGCTATAATATTGATCATTTACGTGCGGTAATAAAACGCCAATTACGTTCGTTTTTCCTTTCACTAAATGAATTGCATTCACATTTTGCATATAATTTAATTCTTCTATGATCGCTAAAATTTCTTTTCGTTTCTGTTCATTCACATATGGATGATTATTCAGTACACGTGAAACAGTTGAAATAGATACCCCAGCAAGTTCAGCAATCTTTCTTATATTCGTCATCTCATTTTCCCCTTCTCATAAAAATTCTCCCTTGACCTGGTAAGCTTTCCACAATATATCCTGTCCTAGCAAATACATTTTGAAAGGATATACAACTATGCTTCGATTCAAATTAGAATATATATTTTTCATCGGCGGCCTACTTATTCTCGCCATCGGTATTAATATGATGACGACAATTACTTCCTTTGGACTTAGCCCTTATGATTCCTTCTTTATTGCACTATATCAAAATTTCGGGATAAGTATCGGTTTTTGGCTTTTCATGATTAACTTTGCTTTTACCCTTATCGTACTCTTTTGGAATAAAAAACAAATAACAGTTGGTACAATCGTAACAATGGTTCTTATTTCTCTTTTTGTTGATTGGATTGGTTCCATTACAACTATTATGGACGCTATCCGCTCTCTTCCAAAATATATAACACTTATTTGTGGAAATCTATTCGTTGGGACTGGGATTGGTCTTTATGTCTCTACAAACCTTTGCGCAGCACCTCAAGAGGCTTTCGTTTTAACAGTTGCTGAGAAAAAAAAATGGACATTTAGAAGAACAGAAATTTCATTAGCGTTTTTATTTTTAACATTAAGCTTTTTATTAAATGGACCTATCTATTTTGGAACTATTATCTTATCTTTTACAACAGGCTGGATTATACAAGCATTTATTCAAGTTGGTACGCAGATTTTAAATAGAAAAAAACCTATTAAGCAAGCCGCTTAATAGGTTTCTTTATTAGTCGAGATACTACTTAGCATCCCCTTCAATTCGATAGTTTGCTTTCACACAATCTATTTCTTCATACCCTTGCAACGTATGTAGAATATAATCATAATCAGCAAGAGACGCACGGTGCGTTACAATTACAATTTCAGCTTTTCCTTTCTCTTCAAGCGGCATTTGAATAATCTTTTCAAAACTAACATCACGCTCAGAGAATAATGAAGTAATTTTTGCAAATACACCAATTTCATCTTTTACATGAAGTCTTAAAAATTTCTTCACAACAATTTCGTCTGGCTCTTTTAATACCTTTTTATACTGCGGGGATACCGCACTATTTCCATTTACACCCAATCTAATATTTTGCATTACAGCTACTAAATCTGAAACAACAGCTGTTGCTGTCGGTAAGCTTCCTGCACCTGGTCCATAAAACATCGTTTCTCCAACTGCTTCACCATACACATATACAGCGTTATATTCGTTTTGCACGGCCGCAAGAGGATGTGTATTTGGAAGTAGTGTCGGTTCAACTGTAACCTCTAATTTTTCACCATCTCGCTTCGCAAGACCGATTAATTTAATCGTGTATCCTAAACTCTTACTGTATTCAATATCTTCTTCTGTAATAGAAGTAATCCCTTTTACCTTCACATCTCCAAGCTCTACATTTGTAGAGAAACCAAGGGTAGCCAAAATCGTCATTTTTCTTGCTGCATCTAAACCTTCCACATCTGATGTTGGATCTGTTTCTGCAAATCCAAGTTGTTGGGCTTCTTTTAACACGTCGTTATATGCTCTCCCTTCATCTGACATTTTCGTCAAAATAAAATTTGTCGTTCCATTTACAATTCCCATTACCTTCGTAATAAGATCGGAAGAAAGTCCTTCTACGATGCTTCGTAAAATCGGAATCCCTCCGGCTACACTTGCTTCATAAAACAAATCTGCTTTATTATCTTTTGCTACCGCTAATAGTTCCGCCCCATGCAAGGCCATTAAATCCTTATTGGCAGTCACAACATGCTTCCCACTTTGTAAAGCTTGCAAAATATATTCTTTTGCATCATCAATGCCACCCATCACTTCGATGACAACGTCAATATTTGG
Organism: Bacillus sp. CCNWLW194; assembly: GCF_037120585.1. Taxonomy (NCBI): domain Bacteria; kingdom Bacillati; phylum Bacillota; class Bacilli; order Caryophanales; family Bacillaceae; genus Bacillus; species Bacillus sp. CCNWLW194. The sequence goes on from NZ_JBBBBL010000010.1 coordinate 178,808, forward strand.
ATTATCTAAAATTTCATTTGCATCTTGTGTTAATAGAGTAGAAGGTACCTCTACTTCTCTCTCTTTTTCAATATTTTGCACTAGTACTTTCGTTACTCTCACAGGACAACCTACTTGGTGTATAAGCCGCTCTTGATGATCTGTAATGATACGAACTACACCGCTACCAACTGTCCCAAGACCTAATAAACCAACTTGAATTTCTTTCATAATACTGTCCACCCCTCAAAAATTGTGTTTAGATGAAATTATATGAGCAAAAAATATGAAAAACAATATTTTTTGAACATTCGGAAAAATAAAGGTTAATCTGTACAAAGAAAACGTTGCCACGTGTTACACAATCTTTTTTTATAATACATAAGGGGTTTCTTGATACACGTAATAATTCAGCCAATTAGAGAATAATAGATTCCCATGGCTCCTCCACCTAACAAGCGGTTTCTCATTTGGATTATTATGCTTAAAATAATTTTTTGGCACATCAATATTTAACCCTTTTTGACGATCTCGTTCGTATTCTTCTTTTAACGTATCACAACTATATTCGCTATGACCGAGTGCGAAAACTTGCCTGCCTTCTTGCCCAATAACAAGATGAACACCTGCTTCTTCAGAGTTCGCTAATAATGTTAATTGTTCCACCTCTCTAATATCACTCTCTCGTACTTCTGTATGACGAGAGTGCGGAGCAAAAAACAACTCATCAAAGCCTTGTAACAATTTCACATGTTGTTCAAGGACCTCATGTTCAAATACACCAAACATTTTTTCCTTAAGAGGATACTTTGGAACGCCATAATGATGATACAAACCAGCCTGTGCCCCCCAGCAAATATGAAGCGTAGATGTTACATTCGTTTTTGAGTACTCCATAATACGCCCAAGCTCTTCCCAATAATCTACCTCTTCAAAAGAAAGAGTCTCTACTGGCGCCCCCGTAATAATAAGCCCATCAAATTTTTCATTCTCAATATCACGGAATGTTTTATAGAAACTCGTTAAATGTTCCTGTGCTACATTACGAGACAAATGCGATTCCATATGAAGTAAATGAACATCTAATTGCAGCGGTGTATTACCAATTAAACGAAGTAATTGCGCTTCTGTTTCTTGCTTTGTAGGCATTAAATTTAATATAGCAATTTTCAATGCCCGGATATCTTGTGTTTCTGCTCGCTCCTTCGTCATTACAAAAATATTCTCCTCCTGCAACACTTTGCGAGCTGGTAAATCTTTATCAATTATGATCGGCATGTTCTTTGCCTCCGACTAGCGCTGCTTCTAAATCTGCAATAATATCAGAAACATCTTCTATACCAACCGATAAACGAATTAAATCTGATGTAACGCCAGCTAAACGCTGATCTTCAGCACTTAATTGTCTATGCGTTGTACTAGCAGGATGTATGACGCAAGTTCGTGCATCAGCTACATGCGTTACGAGAGTTGCTAGTTTTACATTTGCGATAAATTCTTTCGCTGCTTCTAATCCTCCCTTAATACCGAATGTTAAAACACCACTAGCACCTTTGTTCAAATACTTTTGTGCTAACGAGTAATTTTCATTACTATCTAATCCCGGATAATTCACCCATTCAATACGTTCATGATCAAAAAGCCACTTAGCAACTGCGAGAGCATTTTCACTATGACGCTCCATTCGTAAATGCAATGTTTCTAAGCCGATATTGCTAATATACGCATTGAATGGGCTCATACAGTTTCCGTAGTCTCTTAATAATTGAACACGTGCCTTCACAATATAAGCTGCTGCACCAAAATTTTGAACGTAACTTACGCCGTGATAACTTGGATCCGGTTCAACAAGTTCAGGATATTTCCCATTTGTCCAATCGAAGTTCCCTCCGTCAATGACAATGCCACCTAAAGAACTTGCATGACCATCAATATATTTCGTCGTAGAATGAACGATAATATTTGCTCCATGTTCAAATGCTTGGCATAAATAAGGAGTGGCTAATGTATTATCCACAATAAAAGGTACTTCCAACTCTTTGGCTGCATCTGAAAATTCTTTGAAATTTAAAACGTTCATCGCTGGATTTCCTAGCGATTCCGCATAAACGAGTTTCGTCTTATCATTAGCAAGGGCCACAATTTCATCAGCTGTTAAATTTGGATTAAAGAACGTAACATCAATACCAAGTTTACGCAAACTCACCCCAAATAAATTAAACGTCCCGCCATAAACTGTGGAAGAACAAAGCAAGTGGTCTCCGCTACTACAAATATTTAAAACAGCGAGCATAATAGCAGCCTGCCCAGAGGCCGTTGCAACAGCTCCTACACCTCCTTCTAAATCTGATAACTTCTGCTCAAATGCTGCTAAAGTAGGGTTGCCAATACGCGTATAGATATATCCTTCTGCCTCTAAATTAAATAGTGCTGCTAAATCATCCGAAGTATCATATTTATACGTTGTACTTTGATAAAGCGGTAAAACACGCGGTTCACCATTCTTTGGCGTATAGCCACCTTGCACACAAATTGTTCCTTTTCCCCATGATTCTCCCATCTCTCATTCTCCTTTCTTCTTATACAAAATAAAAAACTGCCCCTTTCCCGAAAACAAGAAAGGAGCAGTTTGAAAACACGCTCTAAAGGCTCTTTCTTATCTTTCAGGATTATTACCTGCAGGATTTGGCACAATTCCGTTATACGGCTGTTGCCAAGGTTTCATCGGGCCTGTCCCTCCACCTTTTCTTGATAAGACTATGCAATTACCGTTGATTTTATAGCAATAATTTCCTAATGTCAATTAGTTTTTCTGAATGTTCTAAATTAACAACAAAGAATTTGATACACATAACAAAAGAAATATATTCCATATTAATTCGAAAAAGACCTTTTAAAATCCCCTATTAATACATAGAATTAAATAAGTAGTTTAACTGTATACATTCCAAATTCTGACGAGACCTCAATATATTGAATAAGCCAACCTCTCAAAAAGATACTATACATATTCATTTCATTTCATTTCACAGTAGTATATTTAATTCTTTCCACATTAAAACTTACATAACGGAGGTAGAACATGACACACACAAAGGACATGCACTTTATACTCGTCCTATACGGCATTATTTTAGGCTCTATAGTAGGAGCAACAGTCTGGTTATTTTTAGTTACAATAAATATCGGCATTCACTTTATTTGGGGATACTTACCTACTATCTTATCTTCTCCCCCGTATTACACCATTTGTATAACAACTATCGGCGGTATTCTCGTTGGCTTAACCCAAAAATACTTCGGCACATATCCACGTCTTATGCCGGAAGTAATGGGTGAATATAAAAAAACAGGAAGAATTGAATACCGTTTTGTACATAAAGCTACTTTAACTGCGATTATCGTTTTAATATTTGGGGCTAGCTTAGGTCCCGAAGCAGCACTTGTTGGCATTATCGGTGGACTTTGTACATGGGTAGGGGATCGCTTTACATTCGCCTTAAAAGGAATGAATGAACTAACAGAGGTTGGAATTGGTGCTACTTTAAGTGTAATTTTTAACGCGCCATTATTCGGTTATTTAGCTCCAAATGAAAATGAGGGTGAACAAATTAATGAATTTTCTAAAGGAAAAAAAGCAATTGTATATTTAGCTACTACTTTCGCTGGTTTTTCCATTTATTTATTACTTAGTAAATTTGATAATCGTGGATCCTTTATCGTTGATTTTGGGGAAGGTTCCCTTTCTCTTAATGAATGGATTGCCTTTCTACCACTTGCTAGTATTGGTGCTATAGTTGGATTCTTTTATTTTAAATTAGAATTCACATTAGAGAAATTCATTCATCCTTTTAGGGAATACAAACTTACCCTTGGAATTATCGGTGGTATTTTATTAGGGGTTGCAGGAACTTTTCTCCCATACACATTATTCTCCGGAGAACATCAATTAAAAGATTTAGTCGTTGAATGGAGCCATTTATCCTTCTGGGTACTACTTCTTTCAGGGGTTTTAAAATTATGTATTACTGCCGTTTGTTTAAATACAGGTTGGCGTGGCGGACACATTTTCCCAATTATCTTCGCTGGATCTAGTATCGGATATGCTATAGCTTCCATTATCCCTATAGATCCAATTGCTTCGGTAGCCATTGTCACAACAGCAATTTCAAGCTATGCATTAAGAAAACCAATTGCTATAACACTACTATTACTCATGTTTTTCCCGCTCAACTTACTATTACCTATGCTTGGAGCGGCAGCGATTGGTAATGCATTTCCACTTCCTAAAAACAACGAAACTACAAGCTAATACAAATAGGCAGTAGGGACAAAAGTTCCACTGCCCATTTTCATTACACATGCTGCTTCAATATTGCATATAACTCTTCAAAATTTTGCACTTCATATGTCGGCACAATCTCGCTATTATTTGATTTCTTTTCTGGATTAAACCAACAAGTATCAATTCCCGCTACATATCCACCTTTAATATCAGCGCTTAACGAATCCCCAATAATGAGCCCTTCTTCAGGAGAAAAAATAGGAATTCGTTCAAAAACATAATCAAAATACTCTTTCATTGGCTTTTGATAACCCGTATCTTCAGAAACAAAAATATCTTTAAATAGCGAATGTAATCCTGCATTACGCAAACGTTTATCTTGCGTCTTAGAAACACCGTTTGTCACTATATATAAATCATACTCCCTCTGAATTTGATTTATAAATTCAAACGCGCCTTGTATGAGTTGATTCCCTTCTTCTAAGTAACTGCGATAATTATTTTCGAATAATATCCCATCCACTTCTTGTCCATATTCTTTAAATAAAACCGAAAATCTTGTATGTACTACTTCATCACGATTTATTTTACCTTCTTCAAAATCATCCCAAAGACCTTTATTAACTTTTTTATACTGTGCTTCAATCTCGCTAGTTAGAGGAATCCCTTTCTCCTCAAAAAGCATACGTAACGCTATCCTCTCAGCCTTTTGAAAATCTAACAATGTATCATCTACATCAAATAATAGTGTTTTATATTTTTTCATAGTCCCCTCACACTCTCTTTTCTACAAAAACAAATTCACATAAATCGTACCATTCTTTCTTGTAAAAATAATAGGAGATATCTCATACTAAACATGAGGTGAAAATATGAAAGTCAGCAAAAATAGCGAAGAAATCTCTCGTTACATACAAACTTACAACTTCCATGCTCTTTTTTCTTTCGATGTCTTACCATATGCTGAACTACATTCCTTTCAAAAGAAAGAAAGGATATGTAATGAAGGGGTTGATTTCCCTTATCTTTATTACTTAATTTCCGGTAAAGCAAAAATATATATGAGTCACAAAAACGGGAAGGTTTCCTTAATTAACTTTATTCAAGCACCTTCGTTTATTGGAGAATTAGGGTTAATTGGTGTAGAATCCGTTACGAAAACGGTGGAAGTGATTGAAGAATGTATGTGCTTGGCGCTTCCTCTTAAAGATTGTCAGCATCTTTTATTGCAAGATGCTACCTTTCTACAAAAACTATGCAAATTTATCGGTGAAAAAACAATTACCCGAACAGAAAGTTATGCCAAAAACAATAGTTATCCGTTCGAAAATCGATTAGCGGCATTTATTCTATTAACAGAACAAAATAACAGTTATACAGAAAAACATACCGAGGCTTCGGAATACTTAAATGTCAGCTACCGTCACCTTTTATATGTATTAAACCAGTTTTGCCAGCATAATTACTTAAAAAAAGACGGAAGAACTTATTACATACAAGATCGAGTTCAATTGGAAAAATTGGCTGACGAACTTAAAATATAAAAAAGTAGCATTAACATATAGGCGTTAATGCTACTTTTTTCGAGTGACGATTCTATTTTCAATTAAAATTTGCTTGCTACTTTAGCTGCTTCTTCAAGGCCCGCTGTAATGATCTCTTCTGCCTTATCTGGGAATTGGTTATGTCCTTCAATAACTATTGTTTCCATATTTGTTGCACCGAAGAAGCCCATCATGCTTGCTACATATTTAACAGCCATTTCTACTTCAGCTGCTGGACCTTCAGAATATACACCGCCGCGCGCGTTTAACAATGCAATCTTCTTATCTCCAATTAAACCAACTGGACCTTCTGGCGTATATTTAAACGTTTTACCAGCTCGGTTTAAATAATCAATATATGTGTGTAGTACTGCTGGAATCGTTAAGTTCCATAACGGGAAACCGAAAACAACTTTATCAGCTTCTAGGAATTGATTTAAGTACTTATCAGCAACTGCTACTGCTTTTGCTTCTTCTTCTGTTAAATCAAGTCCTTTACCTGCTTTGAATGTACCATTAATCATGTCTACGCCTAGGTATGGTAATTCTTCTTTATATAAATCAAGTTCTACTACTGTATCATTTGGATGTGCTTCTTTGTAATTTGCTAAAAATGCCTCATATAATTTCACACTAACTGCTTGTTCCGCTGGACGGTTGTTTGCTTTTACGAATAAAACTGTTGTCATTATGTTTTCCTCCTAATACTAGCTCTTCTGTTTTTATATGCTTTCAAAAAAGGTATCCCTTGTAATTGTTGTTTGTTGCTTACAAAACATATCTTATCTTTATATCAAGATAATTTCGTCCTCACATAGACGTATTTTTCCATAAAAAAAGTCCACCTTCCAAAGGCGAACTAGGTCTTACGACTTTTGTCTTATACAATTCCATTTTTCACTGCATATAACGCCGCTTGCGTGCGATCGGATAAATGTAATTTACTCAAAATACTACTTACATGAGCTTTTACCGTTTTTTCTGTAATAACTAAAACCGAAGCGATTTCTTTATTACTCATCCCTTTTGCTAATAGCTGCAACACTTCATTTTCTCTTGCTGTTAGCACATCCACTTGAATAGAAGGTTCTTCTTCCTTTTCTTCCACAGGTAATGTTTGAGAGAGAAGAGCGGTTGCTATATCTGGATGTAATTGAATATTACCTTTATAGGCGCTTCGAATAGCTTCAACAAGTTGGTCTGGTTCTACATCTTTTAAAATATAGCCGCTTGCTCCCGCCCTTAATGCTGGTAAAACATGTGCCTGATCAGAAAAGCTAGTTAATACTATTACTTTCACATCCGGATATTCTTGTTTGATACACGCCGTTGCCTCAACACCATCCATTTCGGGCATATATAAATCCATTAGTACAACATCAGGATTTGTCTCCCCTACTTTCACTAATGCTTCTTTCCCATTATTCGCTTCTCCAACTAACGCTAAATCTTCTTGCGTACTTAAGAAAAATGCTAATCCTTTTAAAACGACTGTATGATCATCAACTAACAATACTTTTATTTTCACAAACTTCCCTCATTTTCACATCATAATGGTACGTTTACTTTTATACTGGTTCTTTTCTTATCACTTACAATTTTAATTGTTCCACCAATTAATTCTACTCTTTCGCGCATCGTAGTCATGCCGAGTGATTTCTTCTCTTTTATATCCTTTTCTACAAAGCCTTTTCCTTGATCGACTATTTCTAATGATACATTCTTCTCCGTCACTTTGAAATAAATCGTTGCTTCTCTGACATTCGCATGTTTACTTACGTTATTTAAAGCTTCTTGTCCAATTCTCCATAGCGCTTCCTCTACTACACGCGGCAAATCACGAACACCTGTAACTTGTTCACGAATTTTCAATCCCAAGTTTTCACCGTACTGCTTTAAAGCTGGTAATAAGCCTTTTTCTAAACCTGCCGGACGAAGCTGCCAAATTAATGTTCTCATTTCCTTTAAAGCTCCTTGCGCTAGTTCACGCATCTCATGCAAAGATTGATCAACCTTTTCATTTTGACCTTTTAAAACAGCTTCAGCCCCTTTTGTCATAAAGGTTAATGAAAATAATTTTTGCGAAACAGAATCATGTAAATCCCTCGCTAATCGGTTTCTTTCTTCCATTCGTACGAGTTCACGGCGCTGTTCGTTTAATCTTAAATTCTCTATTATTAATGAAACGTGATTCGATAATGCTTGAATTACATCTATTGTATTAACATCAAATTCCCCATTATTTAAACTAACACATAAAACACCAAATATATGATTTTGGATATGTATTGGTGTAGCAATAACAGCTCCATTTAGATGTTTTAATAGAGCTAGCTCGCCTTGTTCTAACGCCTTCTTTGCTGCTTCTTTTACATCCTCTTGTAACTCTTCCTGACCATAAGAAGCTCGCAAAGATAACTCTATTTCTTCCCTAATAAAAAACGCCACTTGATTCCACTGAAATACTTCACCTACGTGATTTACCACTTTTTCAGGTAATATATTAAACTTATGAATCGTTTTTAAAGCTTGAATAAACCGCTCCAATTTCACATAATAATGTGCTCTTCGCTTTTCATTTTCATATAATTTTGTTCGCTTTAAGGCCGTCCCTATTTGGAAAGCAACTGATTGAAGCAATACTAATTCTTCTTCCGAAAAATGTGTTTTACCTGGACTAGCTACATTTAAAACACCAAATTTCTCTCCTCCAGCCTTTAAAGGAACCGTAGCATGATGAAGGATTCCTTCTGTATCTCCCCAATTATATTCAATTGCATTATTAATTCTTTTACATTCAATAATATTAACCGCTCGCTCTAATTTCCCATCCACAAAGCCACGTAAACACCAACACTCACCTTCACACATCGGGCGTTTATTTTCATATGTAAGTGCCTCTGGTAACTGGTAATCGATTAACCTCGTATATTTCCCATTTTCATCCGCAAGAAAAATCCAGCCCGTCGTTAGACCTGTTACACTGAGCAATTTTTCTAGCACCGCTTGCAGTACATGGTACATATCATTTGATGTATTTAATGTTTCTGCAATTTCTTTTAATATAACTAATTCATTTGTACGATTCTCTTGAAACATAATTCGTCTCCTACATACAAGATTTTAAATAGCTCCTCAAATAAATCATCTACTTTTCACTTTGTACTTATTCATAACATTGATATAATGGTGAAAACATAGTTTTCATTATATCACCTGAGGGGGCTTTCATAATGACATTAAATAAAGCACTTACTATCGCTGGTTCTGACACAAGTGGCGGTGCTGGTATACAAGCAGATTTAAAAACATTCCAAGAACTTGGTGTATACGGAATGACATCTCTTACGACAATCGTAACGATGGATCCACATAACGGTTGGGCACATAACGTATTCCCAATCCCAGCTTCTACATTAAAACCACAGTTAGAAACGACAATTGAAGGTGTTGGAGTAGATGCTTTAAAAACAGGTATGCTTGGATCAGTAGAAATTATTGAAATGGTTGCAGAAACAATCGAAAAACATAATTTCAAAAATGTAGTAGTTGACCCTGTTATGGTATGTAAAGGTGCTGATGAAGCATTACATCCTGAAACGAATGATTGCTTACGTGATGTTCTTGTTCCAAAGGCATTAGTTGTAACACCAAACTTATTTGAAGCTTACCAATTAAGTGGTGTGAAAATTAATTCTCTTGAAGACATGAAAGAAGCAGCGAAAAAAATCCACGCTTTAGGTGCGAAATATGTCCTAATTAAAGGCGGTAGCAAGCTTGGTACGGAAACTGCCATCGACGTCCTATATGATGGAGAAACATTTGATCTTTTAGAATCAGAAAAAATTGATACAACAAATACACACGGCGCAGGTTGCACATATTCTGCTGCAATTACAGCAGAGCTTGCAAAAGGAAAATCTGTGAAAGAGGCGGTAAAAACTGCTAAAGAATTTATCACAGCTGCTATTCGTTATTCATTCAAGATCAACGAATACGTAGGCCCAACACATCATGGTGCATATCGTAAATTCGTTGTATCAAAAGAACTTGTCTAACTAAATGAAAACACCCACAGAGTTCAGATATTCCCTCTCTGTGGGTGTTTTTTATAAGCTCTTCCGGTCATCTTACCTTTAAGATGCAGAACTGACCTGATTTCTACCATTTCTTTTGGAGTAATATAACGCGTCATCAGCAGCTTGAATAAATTGCTCTGGTGACTGTTCATATACTGAAATTCCTACTGAAACTGTAATTTTTATTTTTGTTCCATTTAACAATTGGAATGAATGTTTCTCAACAGCTGTGCGAACTTGTTCCCCCATACGCATTCCGTAAGTTAATCCCTTCCTCGGTATCAGAAGCGCGAACTCCTCTCCACCCTTTCGGAAGGCCAAATCTGGAAACGTTGAAACTTCTCGTAAAATACGCCCTATTTGTTTTAATACTTCATCTCCTGCAGGATGCCCATACGTATCATTTACATACTTAAAATGATCAATATCTATAAGTAGTAAACAAATTGAATCATTTTCCATGCGCTTATTACTAATATGACGATTCATCTCTAAGTCAAACTGTCTTACGTTTCCTAAACCTGTTAATGCGTCTATCGTTGCATATTGCTTCATCGTTTGAAATAACTCATTGGATTGTAAAACATAATTTGCACTTATAAACGTGATATATGCTGCTATACTACTACAAACTAAATATAATGCTACTATAGATCTATCCTTAAATAAAATAGAAAGTGGCACCGCTAAAATAGATAAACTATATACATTAAACCAGATCCACCTTGTAAATATAGAAGCTTTCATCCGCCAAATAAAAATAATTCCAACGCCTATCAATACAATAGTATAACAAGCCAATTCAGAGGCTAAAGAGTAATCAGTGAAAAACAATCGAGTAATTAAAATAATAGTAACTGTTATACTACTAGCTATTGGACCTCCAATTGTAATTGCCAAAATAACAGCTAAATAGCGTAGATCTAACATAATATCCTCAATATGTACACCAAAATGCATCAACAGTACACTTAATATTCCGGTAAGAATACCTACTACACATTTCTTCCAAAAAGAGAACTCTTCTTTTAACGGCCTGTCCCTTAAAAGCTGACCTCCAATAAAAATAAAGGAAAGAATAATTGTTGTGTTTACAAATAAATCCCTTAACATAAAATAATCTCCCTACTTTTCTATCTATCCCTTTCCTTATTTTATTGTATACGAAGTTCCTATAATTCCCAAAGATTTTTATTTATTTTTTGCTGTTTCACGTGGAACAGCAAAAAATAAAAAAGGACGAAAATTCGTCCTTTTCACTAACAACAGCGCGAGATTTTTCCACCCTTTGCATTAAATCTAGCTTCTTGTGCTTCTGCAAAAAACTGTTTTTGACATACAACTTCTTCTTCTGGATGATGCTTTTTCATATGCTCTACATATGTTTCATAGCTTGGTACTCCAACAAGTAAACTAATAAAGTGTTTCCTTTGTCCCCATACTTTCCATAGTCTTTTAAGCATAGTTCCTCGACTCACTTTCATCTCTAGGGATATATGGTGCCTCTTTTAGCGGCATCGGCTTATTTCTTAATACTTGAATCCAAATTCGAATTGCAGAAATTAATACAGCGATTACAACTATCATAAAAATCCCGCAAAGTGCCGCATCAATATAATCATTGAAAATAATTTGCTTCATTTGAGCGACATTTTTAGCTGGCGCTAACACTTTCCCCTCATCTAATGCTCCTTGAAACACCTTTGCATGGGATAGAAATCCTATTTTAGGGTTTTCATGAAATAGCTTTTGATAACCCGCCGTCATCGTTACAATAAGCAATCCGACAGTTGGAATAAGCGTCACCCAAACATATGCCTTTTTCCCCATTTTGAACAAAATTGTCGTTCCAAGTAATAATGCAATACCTGCTAACATTTGGTTTGCAATACCGAAAAGTGGCCATAATGTATTAATTCCACCAAGCGGATCAACTACCCCTTGATATAAGAAATAGCCCCATCCTAATACACATAACGTTGTAGCTATTACATTCGCTAATGTAGAATCCGTTTTCCCAAATGGCTTATATACATGCCCTAAAATATCTTGAATCATAAATCGGCCTACACGCGTTCCAGCATCAATCGTTGTTAAAATGAATAGCGCTTCAAAGAGAATCGCAAAATGATACCAAAATGCCATCATGGCCGTTCCACCTATTACTTGTGAGAAAATATATGCCATACCTATCGCTAACGTTGGCGCACCACCTGTACGTGATAAAATCGTTTGCTCTCCAACGTTTACAGCGAGATCTTTTAGTTCATTTGGTGTAATAGCAAATCCCCATGAGGAAATAACTTGAGCTGCCTGTGAGACATCTGTACCGATAAGTGCTGCGGGACTATTAATTGCAAAATAAGTTCCCGGTGTTAATACACAAGCTGCAATCATCGCCATCGCCGCTACAAATGACTCCATTAACATCGCTCCATAACCGATTGGCTGTGCGTGTCCCTCTTGCTCAATCATCTTCGGCGTCGTACCTGATGAAACGAGAGCATGGAATCCAGACACTGCACCACAAGCAATAGTAATAAATAAGAACGGGAATAAGTTTCCAGAGAACACAGGACCAGTTCCATCAATAAATTTCGAAACTGCTGGCATTTGTAGCTCTGGTGCTACAATTAAAATACCGATTGCTAATCCTACAATTGTTCCGACTTTTAAAAATGTGCTTAAATAATCACGTGGTGCTAAAAGCATCCAAACTGGTAATGCCGATGCGATAAACCCATATACAATAAGCATAATAGCAATTGTTTCGCCGCTAAATGTAAATATGCTTGCAAGTGCTGGATTTTCCGCTACATACTGCCCTCCAATAAGAGACAGTATAAGTAGGATAATTCCGATTGCTGACCCTTCACCAACCCGTCCAGGCCTAATGTAGCGCATATACGCTCCCATTAAAATAGCGATAGGAATCGTTGCTGCTATTGTAAACATTCCCCAAGGACTTCCGACAAGCGCCTTTACTACTACTAATGCTAATACCGCTAATAAAATAATCATAATGCCTAAAATACCGATCATTGCAATAAGTCCTGTAACAGGACCAATCTCATCTTTAATCATTTCTCCTAAAGATTTACCATTACGTCTCATCGAAGCAAATAAAATTACAAAATCTTGAACAGCTCCAGCGACAACTACCCCAACAATAATCCATATTGTCCCTGGTAAATATCCCATTTGTGCCGCCAAAATTGGTCCTACTAAAGGCCCCGCCCCAGCAATTGCTGCAAAATGATGCCCAAATAATACCCACTTATTTGTCGGAACATAATCTTTTCCATCATTTAATGTATGGGCTGGCGTTTGCCGATTATTATCTAAACCGAATACCTTTCTCGCTATAAATCTACTATAAAAGCGATAAGCAACTGCATACACACATACCGCAGCTACTAAGAGCCATACGGCATTAATAGTTTCACCTTGTGATAAAGCTATTACACCAAAAGCACCTGCTCCTACTGCTGCAATAACTCCCCAAAGTAAAATCGACTTCAATGTTCTCACATACAATCCCTCCAATACTATTTCTTAGTGGGATTGTACTAAATTTTCTGAATATTTAACTTGAATCCTCCCTATCATGAAGGATTTTTAGTTTATCATGTTAAAAAGTTCGCATTATCTGCTATAATTCAATTTTATTTCGAAGTCGTTTCACATAATTACGACTAACTGGAATCGGTTGCTCATCATATTTATCTAAATACAGATTATATGTGCCATTATAATAAGGTTTTAGTTCTTGTACATATGACATATTAATTAAATAACTTTTATGCACGCGTAAAAAATCATATACATTTAGCTTATTTTCCAGCTCCTGAAGTGTATATGTTGAAATATACTGATTATTTGTTGTATAAATTGAAACTGTTTTGTTTTCCTTATTTTTGCTTACATATACAATATCATCAGGGAAAACATACCTAATCCCCTCTTGACCTTCTATCGGTAGTTTTCGCAAATAACTCTTTGCTTTCTCGCCTTGCTCTTTACCCATTCTATATAAAAGGAATTGCAAATCTTCTTCGCGAAATGGGCGTAGTAAATAATAAACTGCTTGAAAACGAAATGCTGTAATGGACTCTTCTATATCTTCACCCATAAAAATAAATTTCGTATAACAATTTACTTCCCGTAATAAACTTGCATATTCAAAACCCGTTCCATCTAGTAATTTGGAATTTAAAAAAACAAAATCTGGTGTATGCTTCTTCATCATAAATAATGATTCTGTTCCTGTATTTGCTTCAAAACATTCTACATTCCTTATATTTTCAGTAAATTTTTCAACTAAACTTCTTCGCTCTTCTGCTTCTTCCATGATTAGTAAAATTTTCATTTCTTCAACCACCTAATTCTTTTGTCCGTATGTCCTGTTGTATACATTCGCTTTTATAAGGAACATTCCCTTTTTCTTACTATACCATCATTTATCTAAAAAAACAGAAAAAAGGGAACCACCACGGTTCCCCCTGCCCTTTTATTCCGTTATTTGTAGGCAGTACAAATAACGGAATGCGAAAACATGAGCCCTTAGTTTTACTGCTCTAAAACACAATTGGTACGGGCCAATAATCAGATCAATCACTGATTAAAGTTTTACCTTATACCAATTCTCGTTGCTTCGTTTCTTGCCCAAGTACAATTACAGCAACTACACCAATTAAAATTGATCCACAGAAAATCGTAAATATTAGTGATAATGAAGTCTGTGAAGCAACTAAGTATCCTACTAATAAAGGCCCAAGAATACCACCAATACGACCGAATGCTGCTGCCATCCCTGCACCTGTACCACGAATAACCGTTGGATACTGTTCAGGTGTATAAGCATATAATGCACCCCAAGCACCTAAATTAAAGAAGGATAGTAACATGCCTGCTACGATTAGTACCGTTAATGACTCTGCCACTCCAAACAAGTAAGCACTGCACGCTGTACCGATCAAATACGTAACTAAAACAAACTTACGACCAAGACGTTCAATAAACCAAGCAGCAGTGAAATACCCTGGCAATTGAGCTAACGTCATAATAAGTACATATTGGAAACTTTTTATTAAACTAAATCCTTTTAATACCATTACACTAGGTAACCAAAGGAACATTCCATAATAGGAAAAGACAACAGAAAACCATAGAATCCATAACATAATTGTTGCCCTACGATATTCCCCAGACCAAACTGACTTTATATTTTCGATAACAGATGGTCTTTTTTCAACCTTTTGGAATTTCGGAGAATCTGGCAAATTCCATCTTAAATATAAAGCATATAGTGCCGGAACCGCACTCAATACCATCGCCACTTCCCAACCATATTTCGGGATAACAAAATACGAGATAAGAGCTGCAATTAGCCATCCACCTGCCCAAAAACTTTCTAATAGCACAACTATTTTGCCACGTTCATGTGCTTCAACACTCTCTGATACTAATGTAGAAGCAACTGGAAGTTCTCCACCAAGCCCCATACCAATTAAAAATCGTAAAACAAGGAACATCGCAAGTGTCGTCGTTAAAGCAGTTAAACCACTACCGATAGAAAATAGTAATAATGTAATAATAAAGACTGATTTCCGCCCTATTTTATCTGATAGTATTCCAAAAACGAGCGCCCCGACTGCCATACCAATTGAATTAATGCTGCCTATCCAGCCCATTTCTTGCGTACTTAATCCCCAATCTTTTTGCAACGCTACCATTACAAATGAAAGCATCCCAACATCCATTGCATCAAATAACCATCCAAGCCCCGCTATACCAAGTAGCTTTCGCTTCGAAATTTCTTTCACCTTGCCCACAAGAAGTCCTCCTTACACAGCTGTCTTTACACATCATTTTACATGTGTGAATTGTATAAGTAAAATACTTTGTAAAAAATTCTCCTTCATCATTCCCAAAAAGCAAAATACATATCCCACTATTTGAGGGCCGTAAGAACCCTACCTCAAAATTCAGCTGGAGCAAAGAAGTTAGACTGAAAATATACTGTCATGAAACGCCCGATTATTGAGGGGCAACAATCAGTATTAGATTAACAAAACTTCAATTTATCAAAAATAGCCAAATAAAAAAGTAGCGATATTCCGCTACTTTTTCGAACGCATGATTTCTTTTAAAAATTCCGCTAATACTAACTGACGGCGCCAGCGCGTTGGATTACTACACAATCTATAAAACCACTCTAAATGGATCGCTTGAATCCATTTTGGTGCACGTTTTACCTCTCCAGCCCATACGTCTAAACTTCCACCTACTCCAACAGCCATTTTCGTTTCTAAACGATACTTATTAGTTTGGATAAAGTTCTCTTGTCTTGGGAAACCAAGCGCGACAAGTAATAGATCTGGTTTTGCTTCTTGAATACGAGAAACGATATTCTCTTCTTCTTCTTGTTTAAAATACCCATCTTGTATACCTACAATAGATACAGCTGAATATGTCTTCGTTAAATGATCTGCTGCAGCTTGTACAACATGCGGTTTTGCACCAAGTAAGAAAACAGATACCGGTTTATTCTCTTCTGATAGCTTCGCAAATAAATTACACATTAAATCAAAACCTGCTACACGTTCCTTTAAAGGTGTACCTAGCATACCACTTGCTTTTACAACTCCAATACCATCAGGTGTAATTAAATCTGTATTTAATAATGTTTTATGGAATGTTTCATCCTTTTTTGCACACATAACAATTTCAGGGTTCGCTGTTACTACCTGAAAAGTATGTGTTCGCTCCAATTCTAGTTGTCCCTTCAAATATTGGATTGTTTCATCCATTGTCATTGTAGAAAAAGGAACACCTAGAATATCAACCGTTTTTACTTCCATGATTAACTATCCTCTCTATTTCAGTAAAAGTTTTTTATATGCATTATAAGTATCTTCATACAAATTCTTTAGCGAGAAATGAGTAGATGCGTGATTATATAAACGATTTCCCATCGCTTCTAATTCACCATTCAACCATTTTTCGTAAGCATTTTCTAATGCGTTTGCTAATGAATCCGCATCACCAATCGGTACAATCCATCCATACGTATCATCAACTATTAACTTTCTCATATCGCCTACATTTGTTGCAATAGACGTTAAGCGTTGATTAGCCGCTTCTAATAAAACAAGAGGGAAACTTTCGCTATAAGAGGTTAACAAATTAATGTGTGCAGATGCATATAATTCTTTTGAATCTGTACGAAAACCTAGAAACATTACTTTATCCTCTAGACCCTTTTGTTTCACCATCTCTTTTAATTCTACTTCTATAGGACCATCACCAAGCAAGAGTACCTTTATATTGGGAATTTTAATTTTTTGTAATGCTTCAAATAAAATATCATGACCTTTAACAGGATGAAGACGCGCTACTTGAATAGCTGTAAATACTCCTTCACCGATGCCAAATTCACTCTTATCATAAGGTTTTACCGGATTACTATCATACTCAATTCCATTATAAACTGTACAAATCTTTTCTTCTGGTACACCTAGTTTTATTATGTTTCTCTTAAAGTTCTCCGTAATTGCAAAGAACAAATCTACCTTCCTGAAAGAACGTAAATTTAACTTCGTAAATACCCATCCTTTTAATCCCCTCTTCATAAAATCCAAAGTTGGATCACTGTGGACAGTCATTATCCATTTCGCTTTTATACCTTTTTTCAAGAGGGAGAGATAGAAATTTGCTCGTGCGCCATGTGTATGCACAATGTCAAATTGATTTTCATTAATAAATGCTTTTATTTTTGAAAGAATTGATAGGTCGTACCGAGATGATTGGGTAAAAACATGCACTTGAATGCCAAGGTTTCTCGCCTCTCTAGCAATTGCACCTTCTTCAAATACCATTAATTCCACTTCTTCCTTTGAAAATTGAGATAAAAGTGAAATAATATGTGTTTTTCCCCCACCTTCTTCTGCACCAGCATTCATATGCAACACTTTCATTTCTTACATCCCCCATTTTTTTCTTTTTATTTACTATAACAAAATAAAAGCTAACATATGCTAGCTTTTATTTTTCTATCATTCAATTTCCAGGTCAACTATTAAATATGCCATGATTACTACTAAGTAGAAACTCACTCCAGGTGCAATTAAAATATGACCAGCCATGAATGAAATACCTAATCCGAGAAATATCGCTGCAATCACCATTGCATATTTCACAGTGAATATTTGTTTAAATTTAGTAAATATACATGCAATAAATTTAATACCAAAGTATAAAAATGGAATTACAAGTAAAATGAACCCTATGATTCCGAAAGAATAGAACCAATCATGGAAGTCACGTTCAATTAACTTCGGCTGTTCTTTATAGTTACCAGCGTAACCCATTCCTAATAATTTTTGAGACATTGGAGCTTCATTATAGAAATCTTTATACATCTGTTCAAATAATTGACGCCCACTAAAAATAAGAGCTTGCGTTTCTTCTTTTTTCTCCGCTACTTTTTCTTTTTCTTTCTCTTTTTCCTTTTCTTTCTCTGTCACAGGAGGTTTATGCTCTTTAGCTTCCTCCTTCTTTTTCTCTTCCTTTTTCACACTCTGTTCTTGTTCAATCAATTGGAAATGGAATCCCATATTTTTCATAAATGGTGAAAAAGGTGTATATGCCAATATGCCTACAAATACAGTCATTGCAAGAAAACCATTTAATAAATAGGCATGTTTCTTTCCATCTTTACGTTGTGTAAATGCTTGAATAAAGCACATAACAACTGCGATAGCCATTGATCCAAAGATTGCTCCTACGCCAACCTTTGTTCCAATTGCAAATAGTGAATAAACAACTAAAATTGAAGGAATCCAATAGTACGCTTTACCTATACTTTTTGTTTTTTCAATTGAATACAAAATAACAATCGGACACATGATGGCTAAAATAGATCCTAGCTCGTTACCTGCATAAAACCAACCGCGTGATCCTAATTTTACCCATTCATAACTATTATAATCTGTTCCAGTAGTAATCGAAGCTACCATTACTACCCCTATAATTAGTGATGCATACGTAATATAGTCACGCATTTTTGAATTTGAATGGCTTTTTTCTTTTAAAGACTTGAATACAAACACATAACAAGTAAGCATAACAAAAGGATATAAAGCTTTTGCTATAAATTTAATTTCTTCTGTAAGTACCATAGGGTTTTTTGTAAGCTTGTTATTTACTAATCCGATTGTAAAGACTATCCCTACTAAGATTATATACAATATATATTTTATATTTCCTTGTTTCTTCGTTTGAATTAAAATATATATCCCGCTTAGGAACATAACGAATAAGCGTGTAATAACTCCAATGGTCGTATCAATTTTTAAAACCATGATACAGAACGCTGTAAGCAAATCTAAAATCGGTTGCAACAAAATAAAGATTAGTAGAAAATTTTCAAATTTATTACTTTTACTATTTTCGCTTAACATCTAGAACCTCCATAACTATTACCTAATTTCAATCTATACAGTTAATATTTTTTCTCATCTCAAATATTTATTATAACATATATTTTTTAATTAAACGTCTCACATTTCTACCCCAACCTTACCTTACAGAAAAAAGATTATTTGTATTTTCAAGCGCTTTCTTTCCTCATTTTTTCTTTTTTTCTACATGTAACGAAAATGCATTGTTATTTACATAACTTTAGTGTATATTTTTTCTCTGGAACATCTTTAGGAGGAAGGGATTACAGCAATGTTATTAATCGACATATTTACGTTTCTTGGCATTATCGCCGCTGCTATTTCCGGTACATTAGTTGGTTTAAAAAAAGATTTAGATTTATTTGGTGTCCTTTGTTTAGCTGTAGCTACTGCGCTCGGCGGCGGTATTATTCGTGATATTATGATCGGTAACCTGCCTCCTGTCGCATTTGTTAAACCCATTTACTTTTTCGTAAGCGTATTATCAGCATTATTTACTTGTATGTTTTTTGAACGTATCAATAAACTGCAAGTCGTTATTATGCTTTCTGATGCTGTTGGCCTAGGTGTTTTTACAGCCATTGGTGCAAATGCGGCAATGTCACATCATGTTGACGCCTCATTTCTAGTTGTTTCAATGGGAGTCATTACAGGTATTGGAGGCGGTATTTTGCGTGACATTTGCGCTCAAGATATCCCTTACGTATTCCGAAAAGAGATTTACGCAATCGCTTCTATTTTAGGAGCAATTAGTTTCCTAATCACATATGCAATGGGGGCACACGTATTAGCTTTCTATGTTTGTTTATTAGTAACATTCATTATTCGTGTTGTCACTGTAATATATAATGTACATTTCCCAGTTTTCTTTAAAACACATGCTAAAATTAATAAAGGCCATTAAGAGAATTCTGCATAGAATTCTCTTAATTTATATACTATTCTACACACTAATATAGAGTAATTGTATATAAAAATATATAATTATAATAGAACCAAAAATGAAAACGCTTTATACACAGGGGGAAGAACGATGCTTGGGGTTTTTAAAAAACATACAAATAAAACATACGCCAGTATACTTGAATTAAGTAAGGATCAACAAATCACTTTTAACGTACCTACTAATTCTGAATTGAAAATTCAAATGGATATGCTACATATTTCAAAGGAAGATTTACAAATCGTAAAGGTACTACAGCCCTTTATTTATGAAGAAATTGATTGGATTACGGAAAAATTCTATGTCAATATTACAAAACAGCCAAATTTAATTACTATTATTGAACGTTATAGTTCTATTCCAAAACTAAAGCAAACTTTAAAAACACATATAAAAGAATTATTCAGCGGAGATATGCATGAAGATTTTATTGAACAACGTGTTCGAATTGCCAAAAGACATGTACAAATTGGCTTACATAGAAAATGGTATACTGCCGCTTATCAAGAATTATTCCGCTCAATCATGAAGATATTGCAAACAAAAATTAAAACAATTGACGATTTTTCACATTCTATAAACGTTATAAATAAATTATTTACCCTTGAACAAGAACTCGTTATTGCGGCTTACGAATCTGAATATGAAAGAATGCAAAAAGAACATGAAAAAGAAAAAGAAATAACAGCTATGACCATTACGCATATTGCAACAGAACTAGCATCTGTATCTGAAAAAACGAGCGCTTCTATTCAACAGTTAACCGCTAAATCTGAAACTATTGTAGAAATTGCCAAAACAGGTACATCATTAGCTACAACATCGGAGGAAAAAGCCAATAAAGGGAAAGAGCAATTAAATCAGCAAAATAAACGAATGGAATACATTCAAACGAACATGGAAACTATCATTACAGATACTCATGAACTTCTCGATATTTCTAACAAAATTAACGAAATCATAGATATTGTAAAATCAATTGCAGAGCAAACAAACTTACTCGCACTAAATGCTGCGATTGAATCTGCTCGTGCTGGGGAATTTGGTAAGGGCTTCTCCGTTGTAGCTGGAGAAATTCGAAAGTTATCAGAGCAAACGAAAGAATCCATATCCAACGTGACAAAGCTCGTTGAAAAAACAAATGAACAAATTATTCGTGTCTCTTCTTCAGTCAAACAAATTAGCTCCCTCGTATCTGAAGGAACAGATGGTATGTCTGCAACAGATCAATACTTCCAAGAAATTGTAAAAGACATGTCTAACTCGAAAGAGCAGAATAAAAAAATTGAAAATGAGTTAGAAACCATTTCACAAGTAATGAAAGGAATTCAAGACGATTCCTCAAAAATGGCTTTAACAGCCGATAGTTTACAACTGGAACTGAACCGATAGAGTGCAGATTATGTCAGTAGGGATTCTTTATCTCCACTAATTCTTAGTCCTCATCTTCCATTCAAAAAAAGAATCCAATCTGGATTCTTTTTATTTTCTGAAGAATATTTTTTGACAGTACACATAGCTCATATAAACACCAAAGCTTTGCAAAATAAACAAAGCTGGCACTATAAGATTGTAATATGCCATATCTACTTGGAAGAGTCTTAACAATACGTATCCACTAATTAACAATAAGAACAACATATATCCTTCGTTTTGTTGTTTCTTAATAAGAAAGTGTAATAAAGCAATAGACATAAACAATGTTACTGCTATATATATAAGTTTTTCACATTTAAATAGAATAGAATGTATTCCCTCATCTGAGAATTGATTAATGACTGGCTTTAAAAGTTTAAACCTTTCTTCTTCAATCTCTTTTAGCTTTTGGTCAATACGCTCTGTTACGCTTTGATTCTTTGTCATTTCCCTCTCATTTTTACCTTTTCCAATCAAAACAGATTGAACATACGTTTCGTTTGAAATCGTATATTGTGACATTCCCATTGTCTGAATTCCATAACTCACACCAAAATGGGCACTATAAAATAGAATAAGTATCCCTATCATCTTTAATAATACTTTTTGCTTCATTGCTGATTGAAAAAGTTCAACTAACAATACATATACAGCAATAAAAATAGGAAGAAATAACCCCATTGGGAAAATCATATTACTACATGCAAATAAAATTGCTGCAAGCACCCACATATAAGGATGATCTAAACCTTTATATAAAAGTATGTAACAAGCTAAATAAAATAAAAATATTGCGAGTGATTCTGATGTTAATAAAGAACTCATAAATATATTTGGAATATATAAAGCGTAAAATACAGACGCAATACGACCGCATTCTTCTCCAAAAACGATTGCTGCAATACGATAAATGAAAAATGCAGTCCCTGTGCAAAATAAAATATTAAATAACTGCAATGCGAATACTGTATCACCAAATATACGAATAATAATTGATTCATAAATAATAAAAGGTAACTGTGCTATATTCTCTACGCTATTACCAATTGCAACCTGCTTTGCAGACTCAAACATAGCTTTCATATCACCGATTAACGGAACATCTACAAATAAAACCATACTAAGTCTCACAACTATACATGTACTGATAAGAAAAATAAGAAATTGTTTATCTGTAAAACGATACTGTAAAATCGATGCTACCAACAGCATGAGAATAACGAAAATAACCAATACAATTGTTACACTTGTTGTATTGTCTCCAAAAAATTGTTTGCTTGTTTCGAACGCAGACCAACAACTGTAAACAAAAAATGCGAGCATCGCACCAATCATTATTTTACTGAAAAAAGACGAAAAATTTGTTTGTATATGATTCATATGTCCATTGCACCTCTATTTCCATTCATAACAAAACGATTCTATCATGAATAGGCACACAGCTGATAGGGAATTTCTATGACAAATACAGGGTCCTAATTTTTTCACTTGCAATGTAAGCGAATCCTCTTTTACACTACACTTTATATAAGATAACTTTTCTTTCAGTTACATGAATACAAATACAGAAGTTTTACTCACCCTCTTCTGGAATTCTTTACTTCATTAAATATCTATGGATTTTTAATATTTTTGTACTCCACTTACAATACATGTCATTCTGATTGAAAACAGAAAATAGGGGCTGACCATATGGAAAAGAAATTCATGCGAGAATCCAAAGCAATTAAAACAACACGTGTTTTTCCGAATGATTTAAATAATCATCAAACACTTTTCGGAGGAAAATTATTAGCAGAAATTGATAGTATCGCTTCAATTGCAGCTGCAAGACATAGCCGTAAACATTGCGTAACAGCATCTATCGATTCTGTAGATTTTTTAACTCCAATTCACCAAGCAGATTCTGTTTGTTACGAAGCATTCGTATGTTATACAGGAAAATCTTCAATGGAAGTGTTCGTAAAAGTAATTGCAGAGAATTTATTAGCAGGAGAACGTAGAATAGCTGCAACATGTTTCATTACATTCGTTGCATTAAAAGACGGAAAACCTTCATCTGTTCCACAAGTACTGCCTGAAACTGAAGAAGAACATTGGCTACACACAACTGGTTCTGAGCGTGCAGAAAGTAGAAAAAAAGGGCGTGTCAAAAGCAAGGAAATGGCTGAAGTTCTAACTTTAAGTAAACCTTGGAGTATATAGGACTTTACCATTAAAACATCTTCTGAGCGAATAATTATCATATATTCGCTCATTTTTTATAATCATTTCCACACCTTCATACAACCATTACTCCTTTTCACACATACTATGTAATATTTTTATACAGATCCGTTCGCTATTCACTTTTTCTAATTGATAAAATCTCATTTATAACACGGTTCTATTCCATCAACAGTTGCTTTACAAAGTTTATGTAGGGTACACTTATACGGGTGGTCAACAAAACAATTTAAGGATTTGTAAATCGTGTAGAAAACACCTTACACTTCATTGATATTGAAAGAATTAACTGTAGTTAAAAACCTTACTATGACATAGCAAGTATTTTAATTAAATTGGATTATTTTAATGGAAAGGTGAAATTATGCAGAAATCAATTGCTTCAAATATTTTTTATAAAATACTGCTCAATACGTTTAATATTATCCTTCCAATTTTAGTTGGTCCTTACGCATATCGAACGTTAGGAGCCACTTCAATCGGAACCGTTAATATTGCTGAAACTTTTTTCAATTACTTCTTCGTGTTCGCCGTATTTGGTGTATACCAATATGGTTTACGTGAAATTAGCTTAATTAAAAACGATAAGAAGAAAGTTTCTAAGTTATTTACAAGTCTCTATGTAATTAACTTCACAACTAGTATTTTGGCTTTATCAGCCTTTGTGCTCTTTAGTTATATTGGATATGGACATGAAAGTCTATTTCCAGTTCTTCTTATTTTTGGTTTTAATTTCATATCTAACATGTTTTATGTGGAATGGTTCAACGAGGCATATGAAAATTATGACTTCATCACTAAAAAAACCGTTATCGTTCGATTAATCTATGTCGTACTTCTTTTCTCTTTCATTCATGGGGTCGACGATTACAAAACATATGCTGGTTTATTAGTATTATCCACATTTTTAAACCACTCTATTAGCTTTATATATGTGAAACGCCAAGTGAAATTTGATTTTTCCGACTTAACGATTATTCCTCATTTAAAACCGTTACTATTAGTCTTGATTTTTTCAAATGCTAATATTTTATATACTCAATTAGATCGTCTTTTTTTAGGAATATATGTTGGAAAAGAAGAAGTTGCATATTACGTAATGGCTTTTCAAATTATGATGATTATTAATACACTTATGTTAAGTGTTGTACAAGTAACCGTTCCAAGACTGTCTTATTTATCAGGAAATGCGTCTGAAATGGAGTATGAATCTTTACTAAATAAAATTTCAAAAGTATATTTCATTACCCTATTCCCTGCTGCAATCGGTTTAATGCTCATTGCTCATGAAGCTGTTGTCATTTACGGTGGACAACAGTTTGCCGGAGCTGGTAATACACTAATTGTTTTCGCCTTCTATATGATTACAGTTGGCATTGAGTCCATTTTATCGAATCAAATTATTTATGTGAAAAAGAAAGAAAGCATTTTAGTGCGATTTTTATTTATTTGCGGATTTATCAACTTAGCATCTAATATTGCACTAATATTCTTCCATGTACTTACACCAACAACCGCAATTTTTACAACAACAATTGCGAATTGTTTCTTAATCACATTTGAATATATTTATGTGAAAAAGAAACTAAAAGTGAATTATACGTTATTCGATATACAAAAACTTAAATATCTCTTTTATTCCCTAACATTTATACCGATAGCATTCGTTATTGATATGATCGTATCTGGACAAATACTACAAGTTATCCTAGTAATAATAACGTGTGGATTAACTTATGCCCTTATCCTCTTTATGACAAAGGATGAAATTCTCTTTTCACTACTCGAAAAGATACTAGCACGATTCAAAAAGGCTTAAACGCAATCTCTAAAAGGAGCTGTTAAACTTGAAATTTTCTTTAATCATGGCTACTTGTGGCAGACGTGATGATATTCTTGACTTACTAAAATCACTTGAACAACAAACTTACAAAAACTTCGAACTTATCATAGTAGATCAAAACGATACGCCAATCTCTGATTTATTTGATGAATATAAAGATAGATTTTCTATTAATTACATTTATACACCTATTAAAGGACTATCGAGAGCTCGCAATGCAGGCTTAAAAGTAGCGGATGGCGATTTTATCGCTTTTCCAGATGATGATTGTATTTATGAAACAAATGTTTTAGAGAGTATATTAGAAACCTTCAACTCTAATAAAGATGTTCATTTTATCTCAACAAACACGACAAATGTTGAAGGAACGGGTTCTTTAATACACTCGCCGAATACAGACATTATTTTAAATAATAAGTATGGATTCATGGGACCTTCTTTCACACTATTCTTTACAAAGCAATTTGTACAAGATGTAGGTACATTTGATGAAGATTTAGGTGTTGGTTCGGGAACGATTTATGGAGCTGGTGAAGAAACTGACTTTGTACTACGCGGTATGAAACAAAATTATACTGGTTTATTTAGAAAAGATCTGTTCGTATACCATCCTGTAAAAGAGGAAATTATTAATGAACAATCATTAAAACGTGCCATTTCTTATGCTGGTGGTTTTGGTAGGGTTATTCGCTTACACTACGGATTCTCTTATTTCTTACGTGCTGTTGCTGCCGCAACATTCCGTATGACACAAAATATTTCTAATGATAAGCGCAAATTCCATGCAAATCGCTTACGTGGAATTGTTCGTGGTTATTTAAAATAAAAAATAAGGTGTAACCACTTTTATTAAATGGTTACACCTTATTTTTATTTCTTTCACATCATAGCAAACCATCATCCTTTTGGAATCGCATACCCTACTGGTCAAATACATTATATATTTTGGAAATGATAGCATTCTATCCAAGAATTTAGTATCATGATTCAAGACACTATTTAGAAATGAACGGAGGACATTATGAGCTTATTAACTGTTGAAAAATTAGGCCATACATTTGGTGATCGTACATTATTTAAAGATGTATCCATGCGCTTACTTGCAGGGGAACATGTTGGATTAGTTGGAGCAAACGGTGTTGGTAAATCAACATTTATGAATATAATTACTGGTCAGCTTATCCATGACGAAGGTCGTGTAGAATGGACACCTGGTACAAATTACGGTTACTTAGACCAGCATACTATTTTAACACCTGGTCGCACAATTCGTGATGTATTAGCAGATGCGTTTTTACCTTTATTTGAAAAAGAAAAAGCTTTAAATGAAGTTGCAGAAAAAATGGGAACTGCTACACCGGAAGAATTAGAGGAACTTCTTGAGCAAATGGCAGAAATTCAAGATGCTCTTGAGGCAGGCGGATTCTATTTATTAGATATTAAAATTGAAGAAGCAGCACGTGGTCTTGGAATTGACGCAATTGGTCTAGATCGTGACGTTGCAGCATTAAGTGGTGGACAACGTACAAAAGTATTACTCGCAAAATTACTACTTGAGCAACCAGAAGTACTACTATTAGATGAGCCTACCAACTATTTAGACGTTGAACATATTCATTGGTTAACAACTTATTTAAAAGAATATCCACACGCATTCCTATTAATTTCCCATGATACGGAATTTATGAATAAATGCGTCGATATTATTTTCCATCTAGAATTCACAAAAATGACGCGTTACACAGCGACATATGAAAAATTCCTAGAGCTAGCAGAAATGAATAAAAATCAACATATCAACGCTTATGAGAAGCAGCGAGAATTCATTAAAAAGCAAGAAGATTTTATTGCGAAAAATAAAGCTCGTTACTCAACAACAGGACGTGCAAAGAGCCGTCAAAAGCAACTTGATCGCATGGAACGTATCGATCGCCCTGAAACAGCTATTAAACCTGAGTTTTCATTTAAAGAAAGTCGTGCAAGTAGCCGATTCGTCTTTGAAGGGGAAAATGTAGAAATTGGATATACACATCCGCTATTACCAAAATTAACGATGACAATTGAACGCGGAGAAAAAATTGCAATTGTTGGATGTAACGGTGTCGGTAAGTCAACACTGTTGAAGACAATTTTAGGTAAGATTAAACCATTAAGCGGAAAAACAAGCCTTGGTGACTTCTTAAATCCATCATACTTCGAACAAGAAGTAAAAGCTGATAATATAACACCAATTGATGATGTTTGGAATACTTTCCCTAGCTTAGACCAACATCAGATACGCGCCATGTTAGCGAAATGCGGTTTGAAAAACGAACATATCTCTCGTCCACTGAACCAATTAAGCGGTGGCGAACAAGCAAAAGTTCGTTTATGTAAACTAATGGGTGAAGAAAGTAACTGGTTACTCTTTGATGAGCCAACAAACCACCTTGATGTTACAGCAAAAGAAGAGCTACAAAAGGCGATGAAAGCATATAAAGGAACAATTCTTCTTGTATGCCATGAACCAGACTTTTATGAAGGTTGGATAACAAAAACTTGGGATGTAGAGAAATGGGCTCAGCAAAACGCTTAATCCAATAAGAACTATCTTTCAAATTTTATAAGTAAAAAAGCAGTTGCTTCTAAAAGGATTCGTACACACCCTTTTGAAACAACTGCTTTTTTTACTATTTTTTTACTTATCTTTTTACTATATCTCTGTCACTTTTTTTATTATAAATATGCTTAATACCAAAAGCAGCTAAAAAGATCATAGGTATTGTAGCCGAATAATGATACCTCGGTGCTACTTCTACTATCATTTGTGCCATTGTTAGCCCAATTACATATAAACAAATAATTAAAAGTGAAGATTTATTTTTATTTTTTATAGCTACTAACGCTCCGAACAGTGAAGTAACTAGTAAAAAGTAATAGAAGACATTAGAAATTATAGTATAGCGTACTTTATGGTCCATAATTGGATCTGCATATTTAACAGCTTGGTCATCATTACCTAAAAAGATAATAAATTTATCATACATTAGTTTCCCGAAATCTATATCATCGTTTTTGATTCTCTTTTTCGCTTCTTCAAGCATTTGCTTTTGGACGTCCTGAGCACTCCATCCTGGTTGACCACTATAATGATATAGTAATGCTGAATCTCCTGGATTCCATGTTCCTGAGGCTCCCTTATTAAACCCTACATGAATATTGTATCCCGGCACTGTTGCTATCTCTTCACCTAAACGTAATGTTACATAATGATTTGCCGCCGAAGACATCATTAAGTATCCAATAATGATAACCCCTAAGTATGCCACCTTATTAATAAGTAGCTTTTTATTCCCGATATGTTTTGTATCTATAATAAACATCCATATCGCTAAGGCTATAATTGGCACTGCTGCAATTGGTCTTGCCATGTTTATTAATACAAGTAATGCAGCTAATAGAATTGAATACATAATAACCTTTGCAATCGTTATATTTTCAAGTTTATCATAAACAATTATCATAATTGCCCAGGCTAATAACAGTACTGTACAATACAACGGTTCTGAAAGTGCAAACATGTTATACATCGTTTGTGATGGCAAGAGAATCCATAAAACACTTGCTGTTATCGCTGTTCTCACTCCACCAATTCTTCTAGCTATAAAATATATTAATCCCATCGAAATTGTAGTTAAAACAACATTAATAATTGGCGGAATCATAAAGTTTGCACCAAATATTTTTAGGAAGATACTTAAGAATGAAGCATAACCAAAAATATGTGGAAATAATGCAACATATCTATCATGAATAACAAAGTTATCACCTAATGCTTTTGCAGTATTGAAAAAGGCTTCATAGTCACCAATCGGATCAATCTTATATGTAACAATCCATGCAGTTTTCACTGCTACACAAATAATTAGCAGTACAAAAAAGCATATTTTTTCATTTACTCTCTCAAGATATAGCGATCCACTACTAAGTATAAAGTTTCCAATTGTACATAATAATAAAACTCCAACTAATATCATTACATAATTATATTTTTGAGTATCTGAAAAATAATCAAAAATTAAAATTGCAACGAAAAAGCTATAAATGCCGTATATGGCACGTGTAGAAAAAGTTGAAAACAATCCAGAAAAACGTTCCAAAAAAACTCACTCCTTAACATATTTATATGGGAAAACATTATATTTCCTAAAAAAATTACACTACCAGCTACTATACATTAATATTACCATGATTTCCATGTTTGCTCTCATATTGTCCGGTATGCCAATTTAAAATAACCTTTTTTATTATTGACAAATTCATTCTATATCCTAAAATGATATCCACTCAAAACATATAACATCTTAGTATAAACTATGCTATAATTGATAGTTGTTATATAAGAATAACCTTTCTACATTTCTTGTTTTATTTATATATTTTATAAAGATGAGGATACTATTATGGAGAAACTCTTAAAGTTTGGTTTAGTAGGAATCTTTAATACGCTCATTACCATTATTAGCTTTTGGATCTTATTAAAGTTCGGGATGAACTATCTTGTTGCGAATACCATTGCCTATTTAATTGGTGTTGCCAATAGCTACTATTGGAATAAAAATTGGGTGTTTAAACCTAATAATAAAAGCACGTCAATGTTCTTTAAATTTCTAACTGTAAATTTAATTGTATTGGCTTTTAATACATTATGTTTATTTATATTAGTAGATAAGCTTGCCTTGAATGCATTAATTGCACAGATTTTCGCAATTGGTGTCGGAATGGTTATAAATTTTGTCCTTAATAAAATTTGGACATTCAACCAAACTGAAAATGCTACTAATTAAATTTGAACGACTTATTAAAAATACGGAGGATACAACATGCAAAAATTAATTTCGGTTGTAGTTCCTATGTACTTCGAGGAAGAAGTAGCACAGGAATGTTATAACCGTTTAAAGTCCGTTATGCTTCAAAATGATATTAATTACGAGTTTGTCTTTGTAAATGACGGTAGTACAGACCGTACAATGGAAATTTTATCTGAGATTGCAGCAAATGATTACCGTACAAAAATCGTTAATTTCGCGCGTAACTTTGGACACCAAGTAGCCGTTACAGCTGGTATTGCTGCTGCAAAAGGTGACGCTATTGTAATTATAGACGCAGACTTACAAGATCCACCTGAAGTTATTCCTGAACTTATTGCAAAATGGGAAGAAGGATATGAAGTTGTTTATGCAAAACGTAAACAACGTAAAGGTGAAACTTGGTTTAAACTTTTAACAGCTAAATATTTCTATAAATTCCTAAACTACATGTCTGATATCGATATCCCAAAAGATACTGGTGACTTCCGAATCATCGATCGCAAGGTAGCTGATGTTTTCAATCAAATGACTGAGCGAAATCGCTTCATCCGCGGTATGATGTCTTGGGTTGGCTTCCGCCAAACGTATGTTGAATATCAACGCGATGAGCGCTTTGCTGGTGAAACAAAATATCCATTAAAGAAAATGATTAAATTTGCATCTGATGGCATTATTGCATTTTCGACAAAGCCATTACGCATCGTTATGTCTTTAGGTTTATTATCAGTTCTTATTTCTATAATTGTCTTACTATATACAATTACTGTGAAAATTCTCGGACATGATACGCAAACAGGTTGGGCATCTATAATGGTTGCTATTACATTCTTTAGTGGTATTCAGTTATTTGGCCTTGGCATCGTCGGCCAATATATTGCTCGTATTTATGACGAAAGTAAAAACCGTCCGATTTATATCGTAAAAGAAACAATCAATATTGAGCAAGAAGAGACTACACAAACAAAAGAAAAAGTGAATGCATAAAAAAAAGGTAACAATGAAAACTGTCATTGTTACCTTTTTATATTGTAATATCCCATAAGTCGTAAACGGAATTCTTTTAAATTTGGATATACTTCTAAATTAGACAGCATTCCTTGGATGACCGGAATCCTTGGATTTGGTAATCTCATTTCCGCCTCCAAAACATCTAGCGTAACAATTAATTCATCATCTTCTAATTGATCAGCTAATGTACGTTTAAAAACAATAATTTCTTTCAAAAAATGTTCCTTAACCTGCTCCTTAATAAGCTCTGATTTACAAAGGAATTCTCCAAGCTTTTCTTCATGTAACACGGGTTCTTCCGAAGATTCTACCAATCCATCTACTAAATCATCCACTCTTTTCAAAATAAACGCAGAGACATACGATAAGTCAATTTCTGATGCTTGTATAATGATTAGTTCTAAATATCCACGGCATATGCCCTCTACCATAATTACTAAATCTAACAAATATGGAATAACCTTGTCACCATAAATAGACAGTAAACTATTACGATAAAATGCGTGAGACTCTAACTTCATCCGCATCATAAATTCTTCCACTTCTTTATTAAAAGGAATAGCATTTTCCCTCGCATGCATAATAATAAATTCTTTATGCTTTTGTATATCGTTAAACTGGCAATGCAATTGTTTTGCAAATTTTTCACGTGGTAATAATGATTCTTTATCAATATCCATCATTTTATTTTGAATCTTGTCATAGTAATATCGAAGTGTTGCTAATAAAAGCTCATCTTTCGATTTAAAATATAAATAGAAAGCTCCCTTAGATATGCCACAAGCTGTCACAATTTCCTGCACTGATGTCGCATTTACACCCTTAGTCGCAAATAACTTCATAGCCATCTCTATAATTAAGCGCTCTTTTTCTTTCATATCTTCTCTCCTAAACTTAATCTCGCATCTTATCATGAATTTATTATACCATCTCTTTTCATTGACGACTGACCAATCAGTCAGTTATATTATGTATTAGACTGACCAGTTGGTCAATACAATAAAAAGGGAGCGCAAACATGAACAAAATCATTAATTTCTCGTTAAAAAATAAGTTCGCAGTTTGGCTACTAACCATTATTGTTACCATTGCAGGTATTTATTCTGGGCTTAATATGAAGCTGGAAACAATTCCTGATATAACAACACCGGTTGTAACAGTAACTACGGTTTATCCTGGTGCTACACCAGAAGAAGTAGCTGACAAAATTTCAAAACCAATGGAAGAGCAACTACAAAATTTAAGTGGTGTAAATGTTGTTAGCTCATCATCTTTTCAAAACGCATCTTCTATTCAGGTAGAATATGATTTTGATAAAAACATGGAGAAGGCTGAAACAGAAATTAAAGAAGCTCTCGCAAATGTGAAACTGCCAGAAGGCGTACAGGACCCGAAAGTTTCACGTGTAAACTTCAATGCCTTTCCAGTTATTTCGTTAAGCGTAGCAAGTAAAAGTGAATCTTTAGCTACCTTAACTGAAAATGTAGAAAAAAATGTTGTTCCAGGATTAAAAGGACTTGATGGGGTCGCATCTGTTCAAATTTCAGGTCAACAAGTAGATGAAGTACAACTTGTCTTCAAGAAAGATAAGATGAAAGAATTAGGTTTAAGTGAAGATACTGTAAAAAATGTAATTAAAGGATCGGACGTATCTTTACCACTTGGCTTATATACATTTAAAGACACGGAAAAATCAGTTGTTGTAGATGGAAATATTACAACAATTAAAGCACTAAAAGAACTGAAAATCCCAGCTGTTCCTTCATCACCGAGTGGTCAAGGTAGTCAAAATGCTGGAGCTGGTACACAAATGCCGCAAATGAATCCAGCCGCTATGAACGGGATTCCGACAGTTACATTAGACGAAATTGCTGACATTAAAGAAGTCGGAAAAGCAGAATCTATTTCTCGAACAAATGGAAAAGAAGCAATTGGAATTCAAATTGTAAAAGCTGCTGACGCGAATACAGTTGATGTTGTAAATGCAGTGAAAGATAAAGTAAAAGAACTTGAGAAAAAATATAAAGACTTAGAGATTATTTCAACATTCGACCAAGGTGCACCTATTGAGAAATCAGTAGAAACAATGCTGAGCAAAGCCATTTTTGGTGCTATCTTTGCGATTGTTATCATTATGCTGTTCCTACGAAATATCCGAACAACATTAATCTCTGTCGTTTCCATACCACTTTCTTTATTAATTGCTGTATTAGTCATAAAGCAAATGGATATTACGCTTAACATTATGACACTTGGAGCAATGACAGTCGCTATCGGGCGCGTCGTCGATGATTCCATTGTTGTTATTGAAAATATTTACCGACGTATGTCATTATCAGAGGAAAAACTACGCGGGAAAGATTTAATTCGTGAAGCTACGAAAGAAATGTTTATTCCAATTATGTCTTCTACCATTGTAACAATTGCTGTATTTTTACCGCTTGGACTAGTAAAAGGTATGATCGGTGAAATGTTCTTACCATTCGCCTTAACTATCGTCTTCGCTTTATTAGCATCATTACTAGTAGCAGTTACAATCGTACCAATGCTAGCGCATTCTTTATTTAAAAAAGAGAGCATGAGGGAAAAAGAAGTACATCATGAGGAAAAACCAAGTAAATTAGCAAATTGTTATAAGCGCATACTTGCATGGGCTTTAAATCACAAAATTATTACATCAAGTATCGCTGCCCTTCTATTAGTTGGTAGCCTTGCACTTGTGCCAATTATCGGTGTAAGTTTCTTACCAGCTGAAGAAGAAAAAATGATTATTGCAACATACAACCCTGAACCAGGTCAAACATTAGAAGACGTTGAAAAAATTGCAACAAAAGCTGAAAAGCACTTCCAAAATAATAAAGACGTCAAAACAATTCAATTCTCATTAGGTGGAGAAAACCCAATGAGCCCTGGTCAATCAAATCAAGCAATGTTCTTCGTACAATATGATAATGACACGAAAAACTTTGTAAAAGAGAAAGAACAAGTCGTTAAAGATTTACAGAAGATGTCTGGAAAAGGTGAATGGAAAAACCAAGATTTCGGAGCGGGTGGCGGTAGTAATGAAATTAAACTATACGTTTACGGAGATAGCTCTGAAGAGATTACACCTGTCGTAAAAGATATTCAAAATATCATGAAGAAAAATAAAGACTTAAAAGATATAGACTCTAGTATTGCAAAAACATATGCAGAGTACACTTTAGTCGCAGATCAAGAAAAACTAAGCAAAATGGGTCTAACGGCTGCACAAATTGGAATGGGACTTTCTAATCAGCATGATCGCCCTGTTCTGACAACAATTAAAAAAGACGGTAAAGATGTCAATGTACATGTAGAAGCTGAAAAACAAAATTATGAAACAATCGATGACTTAACAAATCGAAAACTTACAACACCACTTGGTAATGAAGTGGCTGTGAAAGATGTAATGACTGTAAAAGAAGGGGAAACTTCGAATACAGTGAAACACCGCGATGGCCGTGTTTATGCGGAAGTGAGTGCAAAACTAACATCTGATGACGTTTCAAAAGCATCTGCCGCTGTTCAAAAAGAAGTAGATAAAATGGATCTTCCTTCTGGCGTAGATGTTTCTATGGGTGGCGTTACAAAAGATATTGAAGAATCATTTAAGCAACTTGGCTTAGCGATGTTAGCTGCGATTGCCATTGTATACTTCGTTCTTGTCGTTACATTTGGCGGTGCTCTTGCACCATTCGCAATTTTATTCTCGCTACCATTTACAATTATCGGAGCTCTTGTTGCCTTATTAATCTCTGGTGAAACGTTAAGTGTATCTGCAATGATCGGTGCGCTTATGTTAATC
Organism: Bacillus sp. CCNWLW194; assembly: GCF_037120585.1. NCBI lineage: Bacteria > Bacillati > Bacillota > Bacilli > Caryophanales > Bacillaceae > Bacillus > Bacillus sp. CCNWLW194. The sequence goes on from NZ_JBBBBL010000010.1 coordinate 214,271, forward strand.
GGTATCGTTGTAACAAACGCAATCGTGCTTATCGACCGCGTTATTCATAAAGAAAATGAAGGTCTATCAACACGTGAAGCTTTATTAGAAGCTGGTGCAACACGTCTTCGTCCTATTTTAATGACTGCAATTGCAACAATCGGGGCTCTTATCCCGCTTGCATTAGGATTTGAAGGTAGCGGCTTAATTTCTAAAGGACTTGGTGTAACAGTAATTGGTGGATTAACAAGTTCAACGTTATTAACACTTCTTATCGTTCCAATCGTTTATGAAGTATTAAGTAAGTTTAAAAAGAAAAAAGCAAAATAACAAAAAAATAACCTCGCTAACTGCGAGGTTATTTTTTATTTCCAAACAAAATTAGAAAATCACCATAGCCTTCTTTCTCTAATTCCTCTTTTGGAATAAATCGAAGGGCTGCTGAGTTTATACAATAGCGAAGTCCATTTGGTCCTGGGCCATCTGGAAATACATGTCCAAGATGTGAATCCCCTTCTTTGCTTCTCACTTCCGTACGCGTCATATTATGACTCACATCCATTTTTTCTTTCACACTAGCTGACATAACTGGCTTTGTAAAACTAGGCCAGCCGCATCCGCTATCAAACTTATCGAAAGAAGTAAATAAAGGTTCTCCTGAAACGATGTCTACATAAAGACCTTCTTCTTTATGATTCCAATATTCATTTTGAAAAGGTGGTTCTGTTCCATTTTCCTGCGTTACATAAAACTGCATCTCATTGAGTTTTTCTTTTAAATGAGCATTATCCTTTGGCCAATGTTGCTTAATAAACGCATCTCGCCCTGAGCCCTTACGGTATAACTCGTAGCGGAATGTGTTTTTCTTATGATATCCTTGGTGATATTCTTCAGCCTGATAAAACGTAGTAGCTGGTAATATTTTTGTCGCAATCGGCTTTGAAAAACGCCCACTCTGTGCAAGCTCTTCTTTTGAATCCTCTGCCTTCTTATGTTGTTCTTCATTATGATAAAAAATCACTGTTTCGTAAGACTGTCCACGATCGTGGAATTGCCCACCTACATCAGTCGGATCAACTTGTCTCCAATATATATTTAATAACTCTTCATACGGCATTTTGGTTGCATCAAATGTAATTTGTACTGCCTCATAATGTCCTGTCGTTTCCGAGCACACTTCTTTATAGGTTGGATTCTCTTTATGACCGCCTGTATAACCAGAAACAACCTTTATAATCCCTTCCATCTCTTCAAATGGCGAAACCATACACCAGAAGCACCCTCCAGCAAATGTAGCTAATTCTACCTTTTCATTTACAACCATTCTTTCACCCCTATTCTATATTCTTCTTACAGTATGGCATAAGAAACATCATGTTATAAAAGAAAAAGCATCGAACATCGATGCTTTTCTCTACTTCATTTTATTTTTTTCCAAGTCCTTCTCCATTTCATCACTCGTCACATCTAAGACATCTAATAAGAAAATGAAGATTGGAATACCGATAATTAGTCCCCATACACCTAAGAAGTGTTCTGAGAAGATTAATACCATAAACGTATAGAAAATCGGTAAGTTTGTTTTTTGCGACATAAACTTCGGATTTAACACGTAACTTTCAAGCGCATGAATGACTGTTACGATAATTAAAATATAAACAACGTACATAATACCGCCGATATTGTAGGCAATCATACAAAGTGGGAATAACGAAATGATAACCCCAGCTACTGGAATTAAACCGAGTAAGAAGATCATTAACGCTAAACCTAATAATTGTGGGAATCCTAATATCCATAATGCAATAACGGATAAAACACAGTTAACAACTGCAATTAAAAATTGTGCTTCGATTACTTTTCCGAATGAACGTGCAAATTTCTTACCGAAGTACTCAATTTCAGTATAGAAAATTGCAAGTCGGCTTTCTTTAAATTTTGCAGTAAAAGCAACGATACGAGATTTCTCCAACAGGAAAAATAAACTTAAAATTAAAGAAAGTAAAACTTGAAGTCCGAACTTCCCGACATTTGTAATCGATTTATACAAAATGTCTACACCTTGTCCTACATATTTAGAAAGTTCCATATGATTAACAGCATTAACTGCATACTTAATTAATTCACTATCCGGTGGGTTTCTTAAAAATACGTTAAATTGATAAATCAATTGTGAAATTTGTATCGTTAATACTGGTAAATATTTAAATAGCGTAATAGCAATTCCACCAATTAACATGACATATAGAAATGCTATAATGAGCTTTCGATTGATGGGCATAAAATGATCTAATTTACGAGAAATAAACTTTTGGAATCGATCCATTAAATACGTGAGAATAAACGTAATTAAAATTAAATTCAACATACTTTGCAGCCCGTATAACACGAGAGCAAGTATTACTAATACGAGTAACCTCTGAAATCCTTTGCTTTGAAACAGGTTTTTTATTTGCATAATCGACGAGTACTCTCTCCTGTCCTATAAAGTAAAACGTTAATAAGTAGATTTTTCTCTCTTTTCTACTTTTAATTATTCATTCATATTAAGATTTTTATAAGCTCATTATACGCCTACCTTAGTAGGTCTATAGTAGCTTACTTCTTATTTTACAATACAATGACCTAATTCAAAACGTATTCTACATAGTATTAATGAAGATTTAAGGAAACTTACATTTTATTAAAGATAGGTCTTACCACTACTGTAACATAAAAAGCAAGCTATCAGTAGAAATCTGTCCTACAAATAGCTTGCTTTTCTCATTTTTTTAAGTAAGTTTTACTATCCAATAAACGGCATGAACATTGGTATGACAACTACTGTTACAACCCCTACTACCGTTACAGCAATGCTTGCCATAGCTGCCTCTACTTCACCCATTTCAATTCCTACTGCTACTCCTAATGCGTGACCTGCTGTTCCAAGCGCTAAACCTTTTGCAATTGGATGTTTCACTCTAAATGTTTTTAAGAATAATGCTCCTAATGCGTATACGATAACTGCGTTAAAAATAACTGCAAACGATGTAATTGCTGGTATACCACCAATACTTCCGGAAATTGGTAACGCAATTGCTGTTGTTGCTGCTTGCGGTAACATTGAATTCATTACTGCTGTATCTAGACCAATTGCTTTTGCAACAATGAACACGACAATTACTGAACAAATAGATCCTACTACGATAGCTGATAAAATTTGCCACCAATATTTTTTTAACTTATCAACTTGTTTATATAATGGTATTGCAAAGGCAATTGTTGCTGGTTCTAAGAAGAAACTAATCATTTTTCCGCCAGTATTATACTCTTCAAAAGTAAAGTTACCTACCTTTAAAAAGACAATCCCTAATACCATCGCTACAAATAATGGTGTGAATAAGAAGAATCCTTTAGAATGCTTAAATAATAATGTGCCGATTCCGTATGCGATTAATGAAACGACGATTCCGAAATATGGAGTCATTGTACTTGCCATGTTCATTACCTCCTAACAATATATTCTAAAATGGTTACGCAACCTTTCCGTGCTTGCGTCCTTTATTTACTACTTTCAATTCTTTTGTATCTTCTGTTTCTTTTTCATCTTTTCCTAAAATAAATTGTGCAAATAACCCTGTTACAGCGAGTAAAATAATTGTTGCGACAACAATTACAGTTAAAATTTGTACAAAATATTGTCCCATTACACCAAGAGAATTAATAACTGAAATACCTGATGGGACGAAAAGGAATCCGATAATACCGGTTAAAGCTGTTCCAAGTGATTCAACTTGCTCCAATTTAATTACTTTTAAACATAATAGACTAAATAAAATGACTAACCCGATTACCGATGAAGGCATCGGAATTGGTAAATGTGTTGCAATAATATTAGAAATTAACATAATAGCTGAGAATATGAATGCTTGTGATAAGAAACTATATACTTTTTTTGTACTCATTTTGGCCACCTCTTTCGATTTGGTACCTTTATTGTATAGGATACAAACGCCTAAGTAAGCGTTTACATAACAGAACGTCAAATATACAAAATCAGTTACAAATATAAAAGGATGAAATACAAAAGCTGCTTCTTAAATACGAAGCAGCTTCTTGAGTTCTTTTGCATATGTACGGCTAACAGGTACTTTCGATCCTTCTTTCATGATTAAATTATAAGTAGAATTAAACCATGGCTGAATTTCAGTAATATGATTAATATTTGCAATAAAGCTACGATGGACACGCATAAAACTTGCTTGTGGCAACTTCTTTTCCAAAATTACAAGTGTATCGTGTGTTACATACGTTTCCCTCATTGTTTTTACTGTCACTTTTCCATCTACAAGCCCTACATATACAATATCTTCAATATTAACAAGTACGATTGATTCTTCAATTGGTAATGCTAATTTATGCATCTCTGCTGTTACATCTGTTCCCTTTATTTCTTGCTTTGTTTCTATTTGCGATTGTTTTTGTTTTTTATACTTCTTTAATGTTTGTACAATACGCTCTTCATCAAATGGTTTTAAAATGTAATCTAACGCGTCTACTTCAAATGCTTGCAGCGCATACTGATCATAGGCAGTAGCAAATACAATTGCAGGTGGATTTTTCATCTTCTTTAATATATTCGCGATTTCAAATCCGTTATCATCGGATAGCTGAATATCTAGAAACACAATATCTGGTTTATTTTTCATCAACTCTTCTAATGCGTCTTCTACACAATCAGCCTCACCTATTATATCAACTTCTTTCGTTCTCTCTAATAGATACTTTAGTTCATCACGTGCTAACATTTCATCGTCAACTACTAATACTTTTAACAACCCGCTCTTCCTCCCCTATCTTTTTTGGAATAACAAAAGTAATCTCTGTCCCCTCATTTAATTCACTTTCGATATGAAGCATCGTTTCTTTCCCAAATAACCCAATAAGACGTTCATTAATATTATATAAAGCTGTTCCTGTCCCTTTCTTTGACGAAACTACCATTCTTCCTAATTGTTCTAAACGTTCTTCCTCAATTCCTTGTCCATTATCTTTTACTTCAAAGTGAACCATACCCTCTTTTTCAAAGACATGCACTTCCACTTCGCATACTGGTTGCTTCTTCGGAAAAGCATGTCGCAATGCATTTTCAACCAATAGTTGAAGAACAAATGGTGGTACTAAGGTTATCTTTAGCTCATCCTCAATATACATCTTTACTTCATACTTATTTGGGAACCTTGCTTGTTCTAGTGATAGGTATGCCTGTACATGGTTTAATTCTTGTTCTAGTGGAATCAATAACTGACGTGCCCCTTGCAAATTACAACGGAAATACACGCTAAGCTGTAATAATAACTTCCTTGCCTTTTCTACATCTGTTCGGCATAAAGCTGATACTGTATTAATCGCATTAAATAAAAAGTGTGGGTTAATTTGTGCTTGTAATGCTTTTATTTCCGCATCTTGCAATAATTTGCTTTGCAACTCAGCTTCACCTAATTCAAGTTGTGTAGAGAATATTTTTGCTAATCCTTCTGCTAATTCCTCTTCCACACGACTTAACTGGTTAGGATTTTTGAAATATAGTTTTAATGTCCCTATCGTATTTCCATGTGAAGTTAGTGGAATAACGATAGCAGCTTGCAAAGGACAGCCTTCGTGTTGACAATTAATAACCTCACGTGATTTTGCTTTCATTATTTTCCCTGTATTTAACACTTCTTTCGACAAACCAGTTATTAAACTATGTGAAGGAATATGGTGATCTGATGCTAATCCAACGTGAGCCAATATTTTCTCTGTATCTGTTAAGGATACCGCATCTGTCCCTGTAAAGCGGTGAATAATTTGTGCCACATGCTTACATGACTCTTCTGTTAAGCCTTGGCGAAAATACGGTAACGTTTTATCTGCAATACGTAATACCTTATGAGTCTGAAGTGCCTTTGCGTTCTCTTCCTGGCGCAAAATAGCTTGTATCATAGAAAGTAAAATAAAACTTCCAAAACTATTTACAAGGATCATCGGTATCGCAATTGTTTTCACAATACTCATTCCATCCTCTACAATTAATAGGATCATAATCATTTCTAAAGAAACGATAAAAACACTTAAAACCGCTGAAAATTTAGGCGTAATTGTACGATTATATCTTTTAAAAATGTATCCGATATAACCTGTTATAATCCCCGCTAAAATTGAAGAGATTGCACAACTTAGTGCTGTCGTCCCGCCAAGCATATAACGGTGAATACCAGCAATTGATCCTACTCCAATTCCGACGATAGGTCCGCCAAGTAATCCACTAATTCCAACACCCATAATACGTGTATTCGCGATTGTGCTCGATGAAGAAACGCCTTGTAGCCAATTTTCATTCATAATCGTATTTCCTGCTATTTCAATTCCTGTGTAATTGCTTACAATTGTAAACACTGAAAAAATACAAATAAGTTTAAGCTTATCTACATATCCGTCTTGCTTATGAAGAAGGCGCCTGAACGTTTTAATATGCGAAAGTAAAAACCCTAAAATAACAATAAGTCCGACGCGTTCAATCATCATAAGTACTAAATTTAGCATCTGTGATTCATTCCTTTTTATAGTAGTTAGTTTTATTATGGGAAAATAATGAAGTAGACGTCAAGAAGAATGAAATACCTTTTGAAATATTTTACACAGAACAATTCCATCTTTATTTGACAATATAATAGAAGAGTGCTAAAAATAAAGTAATATAATACAGTCCTTTAACCCAACCCCGTGAGGTTGAGAAGGAAGTCGGAATACAATATACGTATGTTCTTTTTAGGGATACGTATGCTTTTTTGGCCTTCTCATCATATCAGGTGAGAAGGCCTTTTGTTATTCTTCCATAGCGACTGTAGAAGAAAATAAGGGGGAATAATGATGAACGTCACTACTGATTTACAATCAACAACAGAGGAGACGAAAGAGAAAAGATATAAAACACTATTTGGTTCTGCGCTAGGATATGCAGCAGAAGGTTTAGATATGTTGCTCTTATCTTTCGTACTTGTCTACATTTTAAAAGAATTTCATTTAAGCCCTGTTGAAGGCGGAAACTTAACATTAGCTACCACAATAGGTATGCTAATCGGGTCTTATTTATTTGGATTTATTGCTGATTTATTTGGGCGTATCCGTACGATGGCCTTCACAATCTTACTATTTTCACTAGCAACAGCACTTATTTATTTCGCAACCGATTATTGGCAATTATTAATTCTTCGCTTTTTAGTTGGAATGGGAGTTGGTGGTGAATTCGGGATTGGAATGGCCATCGTAACTGAAACATGGTCTAAAGACATGCGTGCTAAAGCGACATCAGTTGTTGCACTTGGATGGCAATTTGGCGTACTAGTCGCTTCACTCCTTCCAGCATTTATCGTCCCGTATTTTGGATGGAGAGCTGTTTTCTTATTTGGACTCATTCCCGCTTTATTAGCTGTTTACGTTCGCAAAAGTTTAAGTGAACCGAAAATATGGGAACAAAAACAACGATACAAAAAAGAATTGCTACAAAAAGAAGCTGAAGGTAATTTAACAACTACTGAAGTAGAACAACTAAAGCAAATGAAAAAGTTCCCACTTCGAAAGTTATTTGCCAATAAAAAAGTAACGATAACAACAATTGGACTTATTATTATGTCATTCATCCAGAACTTCGGATATTATGGAATCTTTACATGGATGCCCACTATTTTAGCGAATAAATATAACTACACATTAGCAAAAGCGAGCGGTTGGATGTTCATCTCTACAATCGGCATGCTCATTGGAATTGCAACTTTTGGTATTCTAGCCGATAAAATTGGTCGCCGTAAAACTTTTACAATCTATTATGTCGGTGGTACTATCTACTGTCTCATTTACTTCTTCTTATTCACAGATTCAACATTATTGCTATGGGGAAGTGCATTGCTTGGATTCTTTGCAAATGGCATGATGGGAGGATTCGGAGCAATTTTAGCTGAAAACTATCCTGCTGAAGCTCGCTCTACAGCAGAAAACTTTATTTTCGGTACAGGACGTGGTTTAGCTGGATTTGGGCCTGTCATTATCGGATTACTCGCTGCAGGTGGTAATTTAATGGGAGCACTCTCTCTCATCTTCATTATCTATCCAATCGGTTTAGTTACGATGCTATTATGTGTCCCAGAGACGAAAGGTAAAGTATTAGAATAGATTAAAACTGTACAAAATGATTGTTCGAGAACTATCCCCCTTCAAGAAAAGTAGTTGGATAAATAGTAAAGAGGAAGCATCTCATTTAAGATGCTTCCTCTTTTATTTGTTTATTTATTATTTTGATTTACTAGCCTTCTGAAATAAGAAAGCAGTTTTATCTTCTTCTTTTACAATACCTTGTTTTAATGCTAATTCCCCTGCGACTTTAGGCGCTAGCCATAGCATTGGGAACAACAGAATTGACACTGGGACAGCCGTTACTACGATGAATGATTGCAATGCATTAATACTTCCCTCACCCATGTATAAAAGAATCGCTGCAACTGCGCCCATAATAAGCGACCAAAAAACTCGCAAACTAATTCTAGGATTTCCATCTCCAGTCACTGCCATTGAAATCGAATACGCCATTGAATCTCCTGTTGTCACTACAAATAAAATTGTTAATAAAAGAAATGCAGGTCCAATAATATTGGAGAGTGGCAGTTGCTCTGTAATTGCAATCATAGCCGCTGGCATACCCGATTCACTTAATGCGGTCGAGATAGAACCAGGATTCATTAACTCATAAAATACACCTGATCCCCCTAGTATAGTAAACCAAAACGTTGTAATAATAGGTGCAATAATTCCAATTGCAACGATGATTTCTCGGATTGTTCTCCCTCTTGAAATTCGGCTCACTAAAATTGCCATCATCGGTCCATATCCAATAAACCATCCCCAGAAAAAGATTGTCCACGATCCTAACCAACCTGTATCACCGCGGTATGTGCTCATTGGAATAAATTCATTTATATAAAATCCAAACGAAGAAACAAATGAATCAATAATAAATCCACCTGGTCCAAATAGTAATACAAATACCATTAATAGAACTGCTAATCTAACATTTAAATTACTTATAATTTGAATTCCTTTATCAATTCCTGTTACCGCGGATATAGTAGAAACAGCTACTACACAAACAATAATGGCTAATTGAGTAGTAAACACATCAGGAATGTCAAACAATGCTTGTAATCCATAACTTGCTTGTAGTCCTAAAAATCCAATTGGACCAATTGTCCCTGCCGCTACCGCAATAATGGCAAATGCATCGATCATCGTTCCAAGTATACTCTTTCGCAATTTCTCTCCAAAAATAGGATATAAAAGCGTTCGAGGTTTTAACGGCATACCTTTATGGTAATGCCCATACATCATCACTACTGCACTAATTGTCCCTAAAATCGTCCAAGCTAAGAAACCCCAATGCATATAACTTTGTGCTAAAGCCGGCATGACTGCTTCTTGCGTTCCAGCAGATATACCTTCATGTATTGGTGGCACCGTCAGCAAGTGGTACATCGGCTCTGCCGCTGCCCAAAAAACGCCACCTCCGGCAAGCAATGTAGACATGATAATAGCGAGCCATTTTGTCGTACTAATCTCAGGTTTCTCTAGCCCCCCAAGTTTAACTCTCCCATATTTCGAGAACGCCATACACATTGCAACAATAAATGTACCAATTAATAAAACTTGCCAAAAAGCACCAAAATATTTAATTGAAGCTGTAAAACTGCTATTAATGACTCCCTCTACGTAACTTTTATTTAAAAAAACCGCAATTACAAATAATAAAAGTGAGCCACCACTAATAAGAAATACAGGCCAATCCGTTTTTCGACTCTTCATCCTCATTTACACTTCCTCCTTCCTCAGCAATCTAAAAAAACAACTTTATTATGTTTTATTTTTTACACCCAAAACACAATGATTATATAAGTATAATAATTTATCAATTTCCTACACACTTATGTTGTCCCTAAAAATATGCTAAATCCCTTATTTAAAAGAAAATTTCTATTCCTCTTACATAAAAAAGCAAAACAAAAGACCTTATATTTATATAAGGTCTTCGAAACAGAAATTTGATTATAACATAAGGAACTTCTTGGTTCAAAAAGTCCCTTCCAAAAATAACCGAGGGTAAAGGCTTCCATTTGCTACGTAACGGTAATTTAAAAAAATTATATTTTGCAGAAAAAAACTATACTAAATATCATTTATGAAAGAAATTCGGCTTCAAAATTTCATTCGGATACGGTTTATGATAAATATGAGTGGTAGCTGGAGATAACGGTGGAATGAGCCACACCCAATTCCCTGTTACAACCCGACCACAAGCGGCTTCTTGCTTCTCAAATTGCTGAAATTGTTGTGCAGCAGTATGGTGGTCAACAATACTCACTCCTTGTTGTTTAAAGGAATGTAAAACAGCTACATTTAATTCAACTAACGCTTTATCTTTCCACAACGTACCGTTTCTCGATGTATCTAGATTCATCATCTCCGCAACTGCCGGAAGTAAGTTATAACGATCATGATCCGCTAAGTTACGTGCCCCAATCTCTGTTCCCATATACCATCCATTGAACGGAGCCGCTGTATAGGAAATACCGCCAATTTCTAAGCGCATATCTGAAATCATTGGCACGCCATACCATTTTACTCCTAAAGATGAGATTGGGTACTCTGGATGTTCAATTGGTACCTCTTTCACTTCTTTTTTAGGAATTTCCTTATATACAGGCTCTTTTCCATCAACAGAAAATACAAGTGGCAATACATCAAAATTCGTACCTTCTCCTTGCCAGCCAAGTTCCTGACAAAAATCTGTAAACGCAGTGGAATGAGAGTCACCAATCACTCCCATTTCTGTTTTATATCCTGCATATCGAATTAATTGATGATTATAAATTCGTATATTATTTTCTTCACCTTGATATTGCTTAAAAATTGTAATTGTCGGTTTCACTTTTCCGTCGTTCGTTGCATATTTAATATGATGAATTAATGCATTATATACACCTTCCTCATCATTTACTTCACGTGCATCTAATATATGCATCTTGCTCCAAAATAATCTTCCGATACATCGATTGCTATTGCGCCATGCCATTCGCGATCCATGAACAAGTTCTTCAAATGTATGCTCATACGTCCCTGTATTCTCTACCTCAGCTTGAATTTCTTTCATTCGCTCTTCTATGAATTGTTCTTTATTAAGCTCTTTATAGCAAATCATAATAAAATGACTCGCTTCTTCTATTAATTGTTTCGTTTTACTCATAAACGATCTCCTTCTATTTCAACAAAACGTTACTACTTTACAGTATAAGCAAAAAGAATACGAGTCACAAATGAAAGTCGAAGTGTTACTTTTATTGTAATATTTTTCAGAAAATTAAAGAGATTACTATTGACTTGTATGAAAAATAGGTGTATTTTTGACTCAGGTAAATTATTTTTACCTAGGCCAACTTTTAAAAAGAAAGGAGGTAATGTTATGTCTTCATTTCAATTGCCAAAGCTTTCATATGACTATGATGAACTAGAGCCATATATCGATAGCAACACGCTTTCTATTCATCATGGAAAGCACCATGCGACATACGTAAACAATTTAAATGCTACTTTAGAAAATTATACGGAATTACATAATAAATCTTTAGAAGAATTACTATGTAATTTAGATACTTTACCAAAAGAAATTGTTACAGCTGTAAGAAATAACGGTGGTGGTCATTATTGTCATAGTCTTTTTTGGGAAGTAATGAGCCCACGAGGTGGCGGTGAGCCTAATGGAGACGTTGCAAAAGTAATCGATTATTATTTCAATACCTTTGACAACTTAAAAGATCAACTGTCCAAAGCAGCAATTAGCCGTTTTGGAAGTGGATATGGATGGCTTGTCCTTGATGGTAAAGAACTTGCTGTTATGAGTACACCCAATCAAGATACACCTTTGCAAGAAGGTAAGATTCCATTACTCGTCATCGATGTATGGGAACATGCCTATTATTTAAAGTATCAAAATCGGCGTCCAGAATTTGTTACCAACTGGTGGCATACAGTGAACTGGGACCGGGTAAATGAAAAGTATTTACAAGCAATTCAATCACAAAAACATTAGTCGTGCGTATAAGGTAAGTTTGGTAATGTAAAATTAGTATTGTCGAAATCCTCCAGAATCCCCCGGATTGCCACCGGGGGATTTATGATTATTTCATCGCATGTATGTAATAACATAATACTTTTGCTATTTCTACTTTCAACTCTCGGAACGGGAATCCTAATTCATTAGCTTTTCCATTATGTAATGTGCAATTAATCAATTCATTATAAGGCGCTACATGATTCCCTACTTCTTGCAGGAGTGCTTTTATTCCCGTATTTTCTTCTATGAAATGAATAATTCCTCCAGTAGAAACTACCCCGTGACTACAAGCATTAATTGGTCCTTCTATGCTTTCTGTCCCGCACCAAGCTAAAAACTGCCCTGCTTCTTCTTCATGTATAAACGACAACTCTCCATCCAAATGATTCACGGCGACAGGTTCTTGCCTCACAATATGTTCAACGTAAAATTGTAACCTTTTCGTATAATCGTTTTCTCCAATAACAACCGGAAAACGAACTGCCACAACTGGGAATGTCGCTTTTTGGAATAAAACTGCTTCGGCTAATCTCTTTCCTTCACTATAACTGAAGTCATTTCTATCTCCATACGCGATTTCATACTCGAACGGATTGAATTCCTCTTCTGATAAGTTTAGTGCAGGTTCATAGACTGCCATTGAAGATGTCATAATGTATTTCTTCGTTTTCCCTTCCAAAACTTTACATATTATATTCGCTGCATTCGAGCTATAGCATAAATTATCGTATACGATATCATAACTTTTATCTTCTAGATGCTCTGTTAATTGCTCTTCATCTTCTCTATCTACAATAAGTCTTTTTACTGCACTTCCAAAAGAATCTTCCGTAATTCCTCTCGTCGCAATCGTTACATCGTGTCCATCTTGCAAAAGCGCTTCTACTAAATGTTTACCAAAAAATCTAGTTCCCCCTAGCACCAATACTTTTTTCAACTTCATCATCCCCATTTTGATAAATTGTAAAATACTACCTCTCTATTATAAATGCTAACATATAAAAAGCATGGAATTAGTGTAACGATTCCATGCTTTTCTACAGAAAATAGATTAACGTACTCGATATTTATAAATACAATAACAGAAGTATAAAATAGAAATTACGGATACATAAACCCATAGTTCATATACGAATCCCTCTCCCCATACTCCCATAAAATAAAAGAGTGAAGGCAACGTCAATGTTACCCATGATTGTACGAAAGCAATCCTTCCAAGATATTGATTGATATTCTTTTTTTGTGTATTTAATACAAAGAATAAATACCAAAGTAATGCCCACATAAACCACGTTAACGCATTAACAACATCATGGAATTGAACAAATGAAACAACCATATAGAATAAAGCAATAATTGCTACCCAAATACAAAACCACCCTAGACCGCTACTATCCATTCCCTTTATAAAGGTAACACCTACATATAAATAGGTTAATCCAAATAAGAAAGTAGCTGCATATGAATACACTGTCCAATTGCTTTGGTCAGAAATCATGATCAGATAGAACGGAATAATAATTTGTAATGCTCCTACAAATAAATTAAAAACACCCGCACTTTTCATCTCTGCTTTTCCTAATATAACAAGACTATTTAAAAATAAAGCTGCACCCGAAAGTAATAATCCTACGTAACCCATATATCCTCATGTGAAAACCTTACATTTTCACACTGTCCCTCCCCATCTTGTAAAAATTATATTATTCCTTATTCTCCTTCTTACTTACAACTACATACAAAGTTTTTTCGAATATAAGTCAGACTTCCTACCTTAAAAAACGATAAAAAAACCCCTTCGATACATGTCATACAGTAATCATGCCCATCGAAATGTATCACATAATAAAAACGCTTTCAATAATACGTAATTCAATCAAAAAGCTAATGATTATTTGATTATAAACGCACTTTACCAATGATACAAGTATTGGAATATTATTCAATATTACATTTTTTATTTCTATAAAAAATTAATAGAATGATACATTTTCCCTATTTCATTCTATCAATGATCTGCATAGAATATTGTACAATCATATTAAATTAGAAAGGTCTGATATTTATGCCTCTTCATTATCCACATCAAGCTGGTATTCATTCAACAGGTGTATTAACAAGAGAGCCTGCAACAGTTTCAGCAGTAATAAACATTGTAAATTTAGATGCATATTATGCACACTATATAAATATAGAGGTTTGGGATTGGTCTAACTATTCTAGTCCTGTAAAATTACCTGTACTCATTGGTGAAGATACAGTTGTAGAATTTCCATACCCTTTACAAGGCAACAATCTAGCAGTATTTTATGCCAATTTAGATGAAGCTATTAATTTGTATGAAATTCGTATTTCTTATCCTACTCACTCCAATATTATTGCAAATTGTTTCGGACGAAGCGTACCGCCTTATACAAGCCAAGAAGGTAATACGGTGTATCATAAACAACTTGTTCGCATTCATTAATAGTTCTTTCCAGTATCTAAAATTGATATAGAACAAATTGCTGTTCAAACGCCATGATCAGTAATATGTTCTCTTTCCCCAAGTGAACATATTACCGATCTCAAGCAACATGATAAAGATTACAATTTATTGTATACATAAAAGAATAAGAGAATACTTTACTAACTATCTTAAATCATTTGATATCCATTTTTATTATTTACTTGCCATCTCCAAGAATCTACACACATCTCTTCTAACCCATATTCCGCTTCCCATCCTAATTCTCGTTTCGCTTTAGATACATCAGCAAAACAGATTGCTACATCACCAGGACGACGCTCTATCACTTTATAAGGTATTTTTTTACCCGAAACCTTCTCAAAAGCCTTTACCATCTCCAATACACTATACCCTTTACCTGTGCCAAGATTATACGCTTCGATTCCTTTCGTCTTAAGTACTTTCTCAAGTGCCTTTACATGTCCTTTTGCAAGGTCAACAACGTGAATATAATCACGGACACCCGTCCCATCTTTCGTTGGATAATCGTTTCCGAATATATTTAGCTCCTTTAACTTACCTACCGCTACTTGCGTTACATATGGCATTAAATTATTCGGAATCCCATTTGGATCTTCTCCAATACGGCCACTTTGATGTGCTCCAAATGGATTAAAATAACGAAGTAACGCAATACTCCACTCATCATCAGCTTTTGCTACATCACGCATAATTTGCTCAATCATTAATTTTGTTTGCCCATACGGATTTGTCACACTCAGTGGAAATTCTTCTGTAATTGGTGATGTTTTTGGAATTCCATATACAGTTGCAGATGAACTAAAAATAAAATTTTTAACATTATGTTTCTGCATCACATCACATAGTACGATCGTACTTATTATATTATTATAATAATATGTAAGTGGGATTGTAGTAGATTCCCCCACTGCTTTAAACCCAGCAAAATGTATAACCGCTTCAATGTTATTTTCCAAAAAAATCTCATTCATTTTTTCACGATTTAAAACACTTTCTTTATAAAATTCAAATTGTTTTCCTGTTATTTCTTTTACTCGGTTTAAGGACTCGATTGAACTATTTGAAAGATTATCTACGACTATAATTTTATAATTACTATTTAATAATTCTATACATGTATGACTACCAATATATCCTGCTCCACCCGTTATAAGTATCGCCATATATATAGTCCCCCACTAATTATTAATTATAAAATTTTATAACCTCAATACAAATCTATCCTACCACAAAAAGACTGATAATTCTAAAAATTTATCTTTAATTATTTTTATATAAAAAAGAGCCACATAACCTTTACGTTATGCAACTCTTCAACATACATATGTGTCTATATCTTTTTTTATTAATCAAGAAAAATAAAATTTGCTCAGAAATTTCATACTGTTAAATTACGTAACAATATACACTTAAAAAGTGGGCAAGGCTTCCCAATAACACGAACACGTGAAAAATTTCATGATGCCCCATATGGTTAAACTCTAACCATTTGGGCTTTGTTCCATAAATAAATCCACCAATTGTATAAAGAATACCTCCAAGCACTAGGAGCACCATACCACCTGTACTTAAGTTAGCAGCTAACGGCGCAAAGAACAGAACAATTAACCACCCCATTGTAATATAAATTGCTGTTGATAGCCATCTTGGACAATTGAACCAAAACATTTTAAAAACAATACCACAAATGGCGGTTGCGTAAACTAAACAAAATAATAATAAACCGTGTGCGGAATGTAATGTAATTAAACAAAATGGTGCATATGTACCTGCAATCAATATAAAAATCATAGAGTGATCAAGCTTCCTAAAGAAATAAATAACACGTTCACTGGCTACAACACTATGATATACAGCTGATGCTGTATACAGAACCATCATTCCGATGCCAAACAAAATAACAGCTGTAATTGCCGCAAAAGATGGCATCTTAATAGAAACTTTTACAAGCATAGCTAGTAATGCAATAAATGATAATACAGCTCCTCCCAAATGGGTAAAAGCATTAACCGGTTCTCTTATATAAGCATTCATATAAACACCCCTCATATAATTACATGTAGTTTTAATAACTATATGTAATTATATACACATTATTATTAGAGGTCAACATTTACAATTCATTTGTTTCGTAATACCATATTTAGAGATAAACTAAACATTACGCTCCACTAAATCATAAAAGTGAGGGGTTCTACGTGGAAAATATAAATAAATTGCTTGAAACATTACATTTAGAAAAAAATATTACACTGAAAGACATTCCAAATGTCGATTTGTATGTAGACCAGGTTGTCCAACTATTTGAAAACACTTATACGGATACAACAAGAACCGATGATGAAAAGGTATTAACAAAAACAATGATTAACAATTATGCAAAAGGTAAATTGTTTATTCCAATCAAAAATAAAAAATACTCAAAAGAGCATATGATTTTAATCAGTTTAATTTATCAATTAAAAGGGGCTCTTTCCATTAATGACATAAAAAGTTCCTTAGAACATATAAATGAATCCTTATTAAGCGATGGTTCATTCGAATTAAATACACTCTATAAAGATTATCTTACTCTTACCGAAAACAACGTCGAAAGCTTTAAACAAGATATAAATAACCGCGTTTCAGAAGTAAGTGAGATTTCTTCCTTAGAAGATCCAAAACTAGAAAAGTTTCTATTACTAAACTCCTTAGTGAACATGAGTAATATGTATAGACGTTTAGCAGAGAAGTTAGTCGATGATTTAAAAGGATCTTAAACAAAAAAACTATCCACCTATTAAAGTGGATAGTTTTTTTGTTTACTTATTTGCCTCATGAACTTTCAATTGCTTACCTTTTATCGTTGTATTTCTCATAACCTTTAAAACAAGTGGTCCTTTTCCGTTTAATATTTCAACATAAGAAACATTATCTTGTATTGTAATAATGCCTATATCTTCAGCGGAAACACCTTGAATTTTAGCAATTGTACCGACGAAATCCACCGCTCTAATTTTCTTTTTCTTTCCGCCATTAAAGTACAATTTCATAATTCCTTTATTTATATCCGCATTCTTATCCTTCTTGATCATTGGTTTAGCGTGTATTTTTTCTTCAAATGCAGCTTTCCTTTTTATAACTTCTTCTTTTGAAGGTGCGTGTGCCTTCGGAATTGCAAAACCGATGTACGCCTCAATCTCCTCTAAAAATCGATCTTCATAAGGCGTTATAAATGTAATGGCTTTTCCGCTATTACCAGCTCGTCCTGTTCTTCCTGTACGGTGTACATAGCTTTCTTTCTCTAATGGAATATCATAATTAATAACGTGTGTAATATTATCAATATCAATTCCTCTCGCAGCTACATCCGTTGCTACTAAATAACGGAACTTTCCTTTTCTAAAATCATCCATCACTTCAAAACGATCTTCCTGTACCATACCACCGTGTATTTTGTCACAAGGATAATTAACTCGTTTTAGCTGTCTATATACATGGTCTACGTTTTCTTGTGTACGACAGAAAATAATGCAACTGTCTGGATTTTCAATCGTGGTTACATCCTTAAGAAGTGAAAGTTTCTCTTCTTCCCTTACTTCAAAAAGGGTATGTTCAATTTTATCTGTTGTAATCCCAGCCGCTTTAATTTCAATATGAGTTGGTGCATTCATATATGTACGGGATAACCTTTCAACATCTTCCGGTAAGGTTGCTGAAAATAGCATTGTCATTCTTTTTGTAGGTAATTCATCAATAATTGCCTCTACTTGATCGATAAAGCCCATGTTTAGCATTTCATCTGCTTCATCAATCACTAAATATTTTAACCGTTCTAAAGAAAGGGTCCCTTTTTCAATATGATCCAATACACGTCCTGGAGTCCCTACTACTATATGCGTCTTTTGCTTTAACTCTAATTTTTGACGTGCAAATGGGGATTTTCCATAAATTGCAGCAGCTTTAACTCTCTTGAATCGCCCTATATTCGTAATATCTTCTTTCACTTGAACAGCAAGTTCCCTCGTTGGTGTTAAGACTAACGCTTGTGGTTTATTCTCTTCCCACTCTACCATTTCACAAAGTGGTATACCGAACGAAGCCGTTTTTCCACTTCCCGTTTGCGACTTTACAACAAGATCCTTCTTTTGCAATGCAACTGGGATAACCTCTCCTTGTACTTCTGTTGGATGCTCATATCCTAAACCAGTAAGTGCTCGTCTTATCTCTTTACTTAATGCATAATTACTAAAACTTTTTTTACTCATATATTAACCTCATTTGATTTTATATTTAACCTATTATGTTCTTCATACCTCACTTTAGACTATAGTAAGATACTATATTAATCCACTGTTTTTAATTCATTTAAACCTAAATTTATCTAAGTATAATTTTAAAATAGTAAAGGGCAGCCTTAATAATAAGTCTGCCCTATCTATACCATATTCATTTTTTACGGAACTAGTTTTTTCACAACTGGTATTCTTTGCAATACTAACGTAATTACCATACTAAGAACAATTGTAATCGTTACATTAATAGGTATCGCCAATATTGCATGCACACGCTCATTTACCTTAGGGAAAACCATGTACAACAAGTTATTTAATAAGAAGAAGTGAAGAATATAGATTCCAAGGCTTGCTTGATTTATAAAACGGAATAACAATGGTAATTCTCGTTCTGATTTTTGGAATGCATATTTAAAAAATATAAATAATCCAATCGCCATCAGTACGACACCTGGCGCAAAATATCCATACCAAAACTGCTCTAACTGCCCATTTGCTTTTACTGTATAGTAATACGTAATAAAGAATGTACTAATAAATCCTACGAATCCTCCAATGTAAGAAATATTTCTCCATTTTTTCGAAATGTCAAAATTAGACAGATAATAACCAAGTAAGAAATACCCTACATAATTTGTAACGTAAAATAATTCAATATTAAAGTTGATAGGATAATAATATTTAACTAAATTGACTACAACAGACGCGTATAGCCATAAAATTAAAAAGTATTCTATCTCTCTTTTTTTAGCGTTCTTCACAAAGATTTTCAGTAGAGGTGTAATTAAGTATATCCCTACAATCATGTATAAGAACCATAAATGTCCCCCAATGGTATCCGTTAAAAAGTGCTTTATCCCTTGCTTTAAAGATGCCGGAAAATACCCTGCATAGGCCCCATATGCATAAAATATAGCGCTCCAAGCTACAAAAGGTATAATCACTTTACTTGCGCGCTTCTGTAAAAATTCCCCGACTGAAATATCCTTTGTCCCCTTTAACAATAAAGCTCCACTAATCATTACAAAAATCGGAACACTTGCACGTGAAATCGATTCAAATAGATTTCCAGCCATCCAGCGTGAAGCATTATTTGCATCTAAAACGGAAACATAACCAGCCGAAACGTGAATTGTAACAACTGCGATTGTCGCTAATACTCGTAACCAATCCATATATACTAGACGCTTCATTAGTACCCCTCCTAAAATTCCCTCTTTAACTTTTATTTTCCAAACATAATTTTACATCAAATAATACTATGTTTAAACACATTTTCATCACATGAACTTACAAAATACGTAGCTAAACTTTAATTTTCAAATATAAACATGAAAACCTTTGACTTATGAGTGAAAATAATGTAAATTATCTTTTGGACGAACATTTTTAAACAAAATGAATAAAATATTCGTATTTTAGGGGTGTAAATGATGGAAAACGTATTCGACTATGAAGACATTCAATTAATTCCTGCAAAATGTATTGTAAATAGCCGCTCTGAATGTGATACAACTGTCACTTTAGGAAAACATAAATTTAAATTACCTGTCGTACCTGCAAATATGCAAACAATTATTGATGAAAGAATTGCAACTTATTTAGCTGAAAATAATTACTTCTATATCATGCACCGTTTCCAACCAGAGGAACGAATTTCATTCATTAGAGATATGCAATCACGTGGATTAATTGCTTCTATTAGCGTTGGTGTAAAAGAGGATGAGTATGAATTCGTACAACAATTAGCTGCTGAGCAACTTACACCTGAATACATCACGATTGATATCGCACACGGACATTCTAATGCTGTGATCAACATGATTCAACATATTAAAAAGCATTTACCAGAAAGCTTCGTTATCGCTGGAAACGTTGGAACTCCAGAAGCGGTAAGAGAATTAGAAAACGCTGGTGCTGACGCAACAAAAGTTGGTATTGGACCTGGTAAAGTTTGTATTACTAAAATTAAAACAGGCTTTGGAACTGGCGGTTGGCAACTAGCTGCACTTCGCTGGTGTGCAAAAGCTGCAAGTAAGCCAATTATCGCTGACGGTGGTATTCGTACACACGGCGACGTAGCTAAATCTATTCGATTTGGGGCGACTATGGTTATGATCGGTTCTCTATTCGCTGGTCACGAAGAGTCTCCAGGGGAAACAATCGAAAAAGACGGCAAACTTTATAAAGAGTACTTCGGTTCAGCTTCTGAATTCCAAAAGGGTGAGAAGAAAAACGTTGAAGGTAAGAAAATGTTCGTTGAGCATAAAGGTTCTTTAGAAGACACTTTAATCGAAATGGAACAAGATCTTCAATCTTCTATCTCTTACGCTGGTGGAACAAAATTAGAATCGATTCGTACTGTAGATTATGTAGTCGTGAAAAACTCTATTTTCAACGGTGATAAAGTATATTAATTTTAAAATTTAACTCGAAGGACAAGTATTTTTATACTTGTCCTTCTTTTCATGTATAAAAATGTTAAATATTTTCATTTTACTGAATTTTCTAGTATCATGTTTTTAGATACTTATAATAAGGGGGATATAATAAATGAAAGATGTAATTGAGAAACGCCATATTCGTGCAGAAGTTCCTACTGAACTAACATGGGACCTCTCTGATTTATTCGAATCTGATAAAGAGTGGGAAACTGCATTACGTGTATTAACAAATGATATAAAAAAACTTGATGCGTTTAAAGGGCAATTACACACTAGCCCCACTACCTTATTACATTGCCTACTTTTAGAAGAAGAGCTTTTAATGAAGTTAACAAAACTATACTCCTATGCAAATTTAAAAGAATCTGCTGATCGTACAAATCCAGTTATTCAAGCGAACTCTTCCAAAATTGCTGCTTTATGGACGAAAGTACATACTGCACTTTCCTTTATTCACAATGAAATCCTTTCATTCGATGAAGGCACAATTGAAAAATATATAACTGAAGAAACAAAACTTGAACCTTTCCGTAAATCATTACTAGACATACTACAAAAAAGGCCGCACACGCTCTCTCCCGAAACAGAAGAAGTTCTTGCTGCGCTTGGCGAAGTACATAGTTCTCCATACAAAATTTACGGTATGACTAAATTAGCCGATATGGATTTTACCTCTATACAAGACGAACAAGGAAAGGAACTACCTGTCTCATTTGCATTATTTGAGAGCAAATATGAGTTTTCTCCAAGCGTAGACATACGTAGAAAAGCATACTCATCATTTGTTTCCACCTTGAAACGATATAAAAATACAGTGGCAACAACATATGCGACTGAAGTAAAAAAACAAGTAACACTTTCTTGTTTACGCAAATTTGAATCTGTTACTCATATGCTTTTAGAACCACAAAAAGTCCCACTTGAAATGTATAACAATCAACTTGATATTATTTATAAAGAATTAGCGCCTCATATGCGCCGTTTTGCAGATTTAAAAAAGAGAGTATTAGGACTCGATCAAATGCTGTTCTGCGACTTACATGCACCTTTAGATCCCGAATTTAATCCGGCAATTACTTACGAAGAAGCTGGAAAACTTATTCAAGACTCTTTACAAGTACTCGGCGATGAATATAGTTCCATTATCGAAAAAGGATTCAAAGAAAGATGGGTCGATCTTGCAGATAACGTAGGCAAATCAACTGGAGCATTTTGTTCAAGCCCATATGGTTCTCATCCATACATTTTAATTACATGGCAAAATACGATGCGTGGATGCTTCACATTAGCCCATGAATTTGGGCATGCTGGTCATTTTTATTTAGCAAATAAAAACCAGCGTATTATGAATGTACGTCCATCCATGTACTTTGTTGAAGCACCCTCTACAATGAATGAATTATTATTAGCCCAGCATTTATTAGCGACTACTGACGATAAGAGAATGCACAGATGGGTGATTCTGCAACTACTCGGCACATATTATCATAACTTTGTTACTCACTTACTTGAGGGAGAATACCAAAGAAGAGTGTACACTCTAGCAGAAGAAGGAGAAGCACTTACAGCCACAACTTTAACTGAAATAAAAACAAATGTACTTTCGACATTCTGGGGTGATTCTGTAGAAATTGATGAAGGTGCTGGCTTAACTTGGATGCGTCAACCTCATTATTATATGGGCTTATATTCTTACACCTATTCCGCAGGCCTCACTGCATCTACTGCGGTAGCTCAAATGATTAAAGAGGAAGGGCAACCTGCCGTTGATCGTTGGTTAGATGTACTTCGCGCTGGTGGTACGATGAAACCACTTGAATTAATGAAACACGCCGGAGTAGATATGTCAAAACCAGATGCAATCCGTAAAGCTGTTTCTTACGTCGGTTCCTTAATCGATCAATTAGAGCGCTCTTATCAAGAATAAAAAAATAAGCCCTCGCTTTATGAGGGCTTATTTCATATTTACTTTCCAAATCTTTTACGGTATCCACATTTCCTACATAGTTCTTCGACTGCAACCCTTTTCGAAAATCCATCGACAATGTTTGTCGCTCTCTCAC
Organism: Bacillus sp. CCNWLW194; assembly: GCF_037120585.1. Classification (NCBI taxonomy): domain Bacteria; kingdom Bacillati; phylum Bacillota; class Bacilli; order Caryophanales; family Bacillaceae; genus Bacillus; species Bacillus sp. CCNWLW194. The sequence continues at coordinate 237,697 of NZ_JBBBBL010000010.1, forward strand.
CTTCTATAATGTTAGAAAATGAATCATTATTAATATTCCCAAGGTTAATAATCCCTTCACCATCTAAACAACAAGGAATAACCGTTCCGTTCGCTAAAATACCAGCTTGATTTCGAAGACCATGACAGAATCCTTTTCCATCATCCTCTTCTTCGTGCAATGCTGGCCACTGGAATTCATAGTCTTGATTAATGAAGACACGTTCCGCAATTTTTATACCTTTTCCTGGTGTAAGCTTCTCTTCAATTTGATAAGATAAATCAAACTCATTTTCAATGATGGATAATAACTCTCTATTTTTCTGGATTTCAGCATTTGTTTTATTATCCTGCGTTAAATTCCATAAACGTAGTGAAACAATTAAATCCGATTGACTTGTCGCTTCTCTAATGAAGGAAAGTATACTTCTTACATAGCCTTCTTTATCCTGTGAACCTGGGTGTCCATCAAAACTATGCAATGAAAAATTCATTTGTCTTAGAGCAGGTTTATTTAACAGTCTATGCCTTCTCTTATTAATTAACGTCCCGTTCGTTGTAATATTAACTTTAAACCCTTTTTCATGGCTTAAATCTAACAATTGATCTATTTTCGGATGTAGCAACGGCTCACCCTTCACGTGCAAATAAATGTAGTCTGTGTGAGGTTTAATTTGGTCTAATCTTTTAGCAAAATCCTCCACAGAAATGAATTGCTTCTGCCTTTCCGTCGGCGGACAAAAGCTACACGCAAGATTACATACACTCGTAATCTCCAAGTAAAATTTCTTAAACTTCTTCACCTTTAACTCCTCACTTCTATGACTACTTATACTTTTTCCTCTTCATATTACAGCACACTTTTTTAGAAATAGAAACATACTTATTTTAGGAAATCTATATACCACCTATTAATATGTAAAAGACCATCGGTAATTTTTGTCCAATGGCCTTTTTTACTCTTTTTATATAGAAAAAGTAATTTTACTTATGATACGGTTCCCCACGATTAATACGAAATGCTCTATACACTTGCTCAAGCAACACTAATCGCATTAATTGATGTGGTAACGTCATCTTTGAAAAGGAAAGTGACTCGTTTGAACGCTTCATTACTTCTGAACTTAGTCCAAGTGATCCACCAATTACAAACGCAACTTTACTCTTTCCATATGTAGCAAGACGATCTAAACTTACTGCAAATTCTTCTGATGACTTTTGTTTTCCTTCTATCGCTAACGCAATTACGTGCGTATCATCAGAAATTTTATCCAGTATACGTATACCTTCTTTTTCTTTTACAATTAACATTTCTGCTTCACTTAAATTTTCTGGTGCCTTTTCATCTGGTAATTCAATTACTTCTACTTTTGCGTATGCAGATAATCTTTTTAAGTATTCTGCTATACCTTGTTTTAAATATTTTTCTTTTAATTTCCCAATTGAAATAATAGAGATATTCACACTTATTCCCCACCTTACAAACATGTTATCCACATAACTTATCCACATATCCACAATTGTTACCCACATATTGTGTGAGAATCTGTGTTCGATACAACATATGTCGCCTCATTTTGACAAAATTCACATGTTTTTTTCTCTTTTTCTAAGTTATCCACATTGTTAATAACCGGTGCAACTTCACACTCATCCACAATAATATCTAAAGCTAATTCAACATGTTCTAAACAACAAGGTAAATTCATATTCTTCACCTCACTTTTCTACAATAGAAAACAGGAGGTAGGCCCTCCTGTTTTCAATACTTTTGAATGCCTAGTTTAACGGTTGTTGTTGCTCGTTTTGTACCACGATAAAACGTAAGAGTCATTTTATCATTAATTTTTTTATCATATAAGGCCGTACGGAATCCGATAATATCGCGAACCAGTTTTCCATCTACTGCTACAATTACATCGTGTTCTCTTAAACCAGCATCTGCACCTGGCGAAGGACTTTTCACATCTAAAATACAAACTCCCTCTGTTACATTGCCTGGTAAATGCAATGTTTTTGACCAATAATAATTTGGAATTTCATTTAATGATCTAAGTTCAATTCCAACATACGGTCTCCTTACTTTTCCGTACTTCTCCAGCTCATTCATAATCGGAACAGCTCTAGTAACAGGAATAGCTAGTCCAATTCCTTCTACTTCTTTTGCTGCAATTTTCATTGAGTTAATACCAATTAATTGACCTGCCGCATTTACAAGTGCACCACCACTATTACCTGGATTAATTGCTGCATCTGTTTGCAATACTTCTACTTGCCAATCATAATGTCCGTCTTGATCTAAATCTACAGGGACGATACGTTCATTAGCCGAAATAATGCCTTGTGTGACAGTCCCAGAAAATTGCAGCCCGAGCGGATTTCCAATCGCAATGACTGGTTCTCCTCTACGAACAGTGTTGGAATCGCCAATTTCAATTACCTTTTTCACATGCTTTGCATCGATTTCTAGTACAGCCAAATCTGTGACTACATCGGTCCCTAATACTTTTCCTGGAACCTTCTTACCGTCACTTAAACTTACTTCAATGCGATTTGCTCCAGCAACAACATGATTATTCGTTACAATATAAGCTTGGCCATCTGTCTTTTTATAAATGACACCCGATCCTGTGCCAGCTTCTGAATCTGCCTCTGAAAAATTATCTCGTTGGATATTAATAACGCCAACAACGGCTTCAGACGCACGATCAACAGCATCCACAAAGCTAATCTGTTTAATTCCTTGAGCTTCGGCCATATTACTTCCACTTGCTTCAGCTTGCGGAAGCGCGCCCCCATCATTTGAAAATAAAGGAGCTCCAAATGCAAATAACGAAGCTCCTACAATTGTTCCTGCTATGCTAGAAATAACAATACCTTTATGCTTCTTTTTCTTTGCACGTTTCATACGATAATTTTCTTCATCAATAAAGGACATATTTGTTCACCCATCTTCCTGAAAACAACTATATTCACCTTTATTGTTTACTAAAATAAAGAATTATACGTATTGAATTTTTGTAGGCATTTTTGGATCTGTATCATGAATTTCGAAGGCTTCTCCCACTCCAAATCCTTTTTCCTCTAATACTTGTGATACTGACATACGCGCTAGTTCTTTCATGTTGTTATCTAAACTTAAATGGGCTAAATAAATATGTTTTGTCTCATCTGTAATTACATCCGCCATCGCTAATGCAGCATCTTCATTACAAACGTGCCCTACATCACTTAAAATACGTCGCTTAATACTCCATGGATAACGACCCATACGAAGCATTTCCACGTCATGATTACTTTCAAACACGAAAGCATTCGCCCCCTTAATCACACCTTTCATACGGTCACTTACGTATCCCGTATCTGTAATAAGGGCTAACTTTCTATTATTGTTATGAAAGGCATAGAACATCGGCTCTGCCGCATCATGAGAAACCCCAAATGACTCGACCTCAATATCACCGAATGTTTTCACATCCCCAACTGAGAAAATGAACTTTTGCTCAGTTGGGATATTTCCTATTAAGTGTTCCATTGCATTCCATGTTTTCTCATTTGCATAAACAGGTAAATCATATTTACGTGCCAATACACCTAATCCTTTAATATGATCACTATGTTCATGCGTTACAAGAATACCTGATACATCATTTATATTTAGTTCTGCCTGTTTAAATAAAGCCTCTGTTGCTTTACCACTTAAACCTGCATCGACGAGTAATTTTTTTTCATCCGTTCCTACATATAGCATATTCCCTGTACTTCCACTTGCAAGTACGCTAAAATGCAACCCCATTCTTTCTCACTCCAGTATGTTCATCAACCACTTGATTTTCCCTTTCACCTAATTCCATAACTTGTCCTTCAATTGCATTTACAAAGAAGTCCTGCTTCTGCTCCGTTTTTAAATTCCAGGTTGGAGCGAGTACTTGGTTATTAGAAGTAGACGCGGTAAGGGTGGCATAACCAATTTGTGCTTCTTTTACATGTGTATTCCCATGAACTTTATTTTTTAAATACAGGTTTTCTAAAGCCGTTTGGGCCGTAATAATTTCTTGCTGTTTCGTTTTTTCACTTTCGCCCATTTCTTTTAAATCAGTTAGCATCGTCTGCGTGTAAGACACAAGTTCATTTTTTTCATTTAATTCCACGACAATCATTGCCTGTTCGTTATAGAAAATAGGCTTATCTTTATATTTTTGGAAGAAGTAAATTTTAGAGTCTTTCATTGCCCCAAACTCATACTTTTGTCCATCCAATACATAGTTCTTCAAAAAATCATTATACTTATCTTTGGATAATGATTTTGTATTTAAAAAGGGCTCTTTTAGCTTACTTTCTATCTTGTACATATTTTGTATATGCGCTGTTTGATTTTTTAAAGACTGTACATCTTCTTCTTTAAATGCCTTGTTTTCTGCTCTAATAAATGACTCTTTTTTCGGTTCTTTAGGGAAATTACCCATAGTAATTTTGTTTGCTTTTAATTCTTGATCTATCTTTGTTTCTGCAATAAGCTCCAATTGATTACTATCTTGCTTTTGAATGAATTGAAAGATGAGAAAGAGATCCAAAACAAAAAAGGTCACAATAAATATGGTTTTAATCCGATCCCAATCCATTTAGTCCTCCCTCACTCCACTCATATATTTTTTGTTTGCCAGCTTCATCTTCAACAAACTTTACATACCAAATTGGCTGTAGTCGAGCTACTTGCCCATCTAGTGATAATTTGTATCCAATACCAATGTCTTTAATGAGTCGTTTATCTACAGCGGCATTATTTTCTAAGGATGCTATCACAACGTGCCCTGATGGAAGAGTAACCTTCTGTTCTATACCTTTCGTATTTAAAGACAACAATGGTCTTTCATATTCCATTACCTCTTCTGATCCCCATACTTGCCTCAATTCAGCTAATCCATCTGTATTGAATACGGAATATCCATCTTCATGTAAACGGAATACCGTCTGCCCTTTATTCATATAGTCCAAACGATATGAATCCAGGCTTCCACTGTGACCATTTACAAAATCAAAGCTTTTTTGTAAAAGCATTAAATTATCTGTCGTTTTGTCGCTTGAAACAGAAGAATTTTTATACTTTAGCATATGCTGATTGTTTTCAATCTCCATGGACCTAATACCATCTGTAAATATTTCTTTCGATTGCTCGACAATCGGGCTTAAATAACGTGGGTCACTAAAAAGAGCATTCTTAAATGTATCAACTGCTAAATTAGATGAAATATATGTTATATTACTTAATTCTGTCGTTCCATCTGGTAAAAATAGCTTTTTCATATCATTAATTTGATAGTCAAAATAAGGTTTCGCTGATACTATAAATTGATTTTGTGCATTTACAATATCTTTTAAATACACACCACTTAATTTTGCTTCATATATTCTAGAGTTATCACCATCAGAAACGAAACTAATTTTAATTTCCTGGTCCCTACTTCTAGAAGGATCGAGAATAATTCGATTAAAGTGTTTCGGCTTATCTATACTTTTTTCTTTCATACTAAACATAGATTTAACTGCATCAAATGGGATGTTGGTAGGGAAAATAAGTTCAATTTTCCCTTCACCATGCACATAAGAAAGGAAGTCAGCCTTAGCAATCGATATCTCTTTGAAACCATGTAATTCCCCGGCCTCCAAAGGTTTATAGATTGATTCTATATCTCCCTCTCTTTTGCTTCCGTAATGATTTTTATCTTTATGCACGATGATAGAAGTAGGGCGGACAACATCAGCGATTTTAGTTTGAGTAATTCCTTCATTCCCCTGCACAAATTTCGCGTTTTGCATAGACGTGGAATCTGGCACATACGTCCATAAGTTAAAAGTAAGAAATAGGCTAATTACAACTAAATTAATTAAAACTATTGTTTTAACATTTTCCATACTCATTCCCAATCGTCCTCTTCATCCGCTGCCATTGGCAAAGTGAAATAAATCGTTGTCCCTTTTCCTTCCTCACTCTTCGCCCAAATCGAGCCACCATGTGCCTCAATCATTTCTTTCGCAATTGCTAACCCAAGTCCTGTACCGCCCATTTGTCTTGAACGTGCTTTATCTACGCGATAAAAACGTTCAAAGATTTTATCGACGTTTTCTTTCGGAATACCCATTCCTTGGTCACTTACACTAATCTCTAATAATTCCCCGCGATCACGTAAGCGATATGTTACTGTTCCACCCTCTGGTGAATACTTTAATGCATTCGAAATAATGTTATACAATACTTGCGTAATTTTATCCGTATCCATATCAATAAATCGAGATTTTTTAGAGAAAGATCGTTTGAAACTTACATTTTGCTCTTTAGACATTTCAAAACGATCAATAATGTTATTAAAGAAGTCAGTAAAGTCGACCCATTCTTTCATTAAACGATGTTCTGTACTATCAAGTTTAGATAGTTGCAATAACGCATTTACAAGTCTAATCATTCTTTCTGTTTCTTCTTGTGTAACTGTTAAAAATTGCGGTGCAATATTCGGATCTTGCCACGCACCGTCCGTAAGTGCTTCTAAGTAACTGCGCATTGTTGTTAATGGCGTTCTTAATTCATGAGAAACGTTTGCCACAAACTCGCGGCGTTCCCTTTCTATACGCTCCTGCTCAGTTACATCATATAATACGGCAATTAAACCATTCGCTTTCCCTGTCTCTTTTTGAATAACAGAGAAACTTGCGCGTAAAATATATGGCTCATTTCTCGTACTAAAATCTAATAAAACAGAATCAGGCTCTTCGTATAAATGATCGAGCGTAAATTCTTCTTGTATCCCTAATACTTCTAAAACAGATTGATCGAGCGCGGTTTCACGCGAAACATTTAGCATCTTTTCTGCAGGATCATTTAATAAAATAATGTCCCCTTTTCGGTCAGTAGCAATTACCCCATCTGTCATATGTGATAAAACGGATGATAATTTACGTCTTTCACTTTCCGTTGAAGAACGAGCTTGTTGTAATTTTTTTGATAAATTATTGAAAGATAGTGCTAATTGCCCAATTTCATCATGGCTATGCACCTTTACTTTTCTTGAATAGTTCCCTTTTGCCATTTCAATTGCTTGTCTTCGCATATCTGAGATTGGTCTCGTAATTGTTTGAGCTAACAAAATTCCAAGTACAGCTGTTACGAGTAATGCAATAACGGTTCCGGTTGCAAAGATTTGATTAATATCCTTCATCTGTTTATAAACATCTTCCATAGATGCAACAATGTAAATAACACCAAGTGCATCTTTGCCGTTATCAGCTAGAATAGGAGTAAGCATAACTTGTACACGATGACCTGTACGACCATCCTTCTCAATTTTCACTTCTGGCTTTTTTTGTACCAACACCCGCTGAACAGCTATATCAGTTGATGTTCTATTTACCTTGTTTTGCTTTGACTCATCTGAAATAGCAAGCAGCTTTCTATTCGAATCAAATACACTTACCTCTTGGATATCTTTCTTTCGATCAGAGGCAAATTTTCGAATTGAAGTTTTAATCGTTTCATCTGTTGACTCTGTCTCTGCTTTTGTATAACTTTTATTAAACTCTTGTTTCAAGTTATACGATAATAAGTTCGTTTGCTGCGTTAACGAATCTTTAAAACCTTGTACAAGACTCTTTTCTAGCTCTCTTACGAAATATACCCCAATAACTTGCATAGCTATCAATATTAATAGCATATATATGAGTACAAATTTTAAATGAATAGATTGAAAAAAACCGACTTTCTTCATATACTATTCCTGCTCTGGGTCACGCAAGTAATACCCTACCCCACGCCTAGTAACAATTAAAGTAGGATGACTTGGATTATCTTCAATTTTTTCACGTAAACGACGCACTGTTACATCCACTGTACGTACATCCCCAAAATAGTCATAACCCCAAACTGTTTGTAATAAATGTTCGCGTGTCATAACTTGTCCTAAATGTTTTGCTAAATAATGTAGTAACTCAAATTCACGATGTGTAAGTTCAATATTTTCCTCACGTTTTGTTACACTATACGCATTTGGATTGATAACAATTGGTCCAATAACCATTTCCGTATTTTCTTCTTTTTCTGCAGCACCGCCTTGTTGATGGCGACGTAAGTTAGCCTTTACGCGAGCAAGCAATTCCCTCGTACTAAATGGCTTTGTTACATAATCATCTGCCCCAAGCTCAAGCCCTAATACTTTATCAATTTCAGAATCCTTCGCCGTAAGCATAATAATCGGCATTTCTGAGCTTTTACGTATTTCACGGCAAACCTCTAAGCCATCCTTACCTGGTAACATAATATCTAATAAAACCATATCTGGCTGTTCTTCATTCGCTTTTTCAATCGCCTCATCACCATCATGCGCCATTACAATTTCAAAACCTTCTTTTTCTAGATTGAACTTCAAAATATCCGCAATCGGCTTTTCATCATCAACTACTAAAATTTTCTTTCCCATCATCGTCTATTTCCTCCTTATAAAAATATGGTCAATATCCCTAAACACATTGATGTCTACATAGTATGTCCCTATATGACCGCATCTTTTGCTTAAGTGCTTTCTCCTCTATTCTCACAGACTCATGTATGATCCACTTTTACACGGAATCCTATACGATCTATAGAAAAACCTCTAGCTTCAACTGCTAGAGGCTCCTCATTCTATTTTAAAATAACTACTCAATTTTGTAAAATTACACAAATAAAAAGGATATTAAGTGGGCCCACTTAATATCCTGAGAGTGGCTCGGGACGGAATCGAACCGCCGACACGAGGATTTTCAGTCCTCTGCTCTACCGACTGAGCTACCGAGCCAAAACTATATATAAAACCACTAATGGTGGTATAAACAAAAGTGGCGGTCCCGACCGGGGTCGAACCGGCGATCTCCTGCGTGACAGGCAGGCATGTTAACCACTACACCACGGGACCAAAAATGAACATAAAAAAAACATGACCCGTACGGGATTCGAACCCGTGTTACCGCCGTGAAAGGGCGGTGTCTTAACCACTTGACCAACGGGCCACGAAAAATAAAATGGTGAGCCATGAAGGACTCGAACCTTCGACCCTCTGATTAAAAGTCAGATGCTCTACCAACTGAGCTAATGGCTCATACTCACCAACGTCATATTTTCGTGACGACAAGATGTATCATAACATGTTTCCTTTTCTTTTTGCAATACTTTTTTTATTTTTTTATAAAAGATAAGAAAAAAACTCATGCGGACATGAGTTTTTTTCTTGAAAATATCAATTAAGCTTCGTATACGTTACGAACGATATTTGTTTGGTTACGATCTGGTCCAACTGAGAACATAGATAATTGAATTCCTGTTAACTCAGAAACACGTTCTACGTATTTTCGTGCATTTTCAGGAAGCTCATCTAATGATTTTACACCAGTAATATCTTCTGTCCAACCTGGAAGCTCTTCGTATACAGGCTCACATTTCGCTAAAATGTTTAAGTTTGCTGGAACTTCATCGATAACTTTGCCATCGCATTTGTAAGCAACACAAATTTTAAGAGTCGGAATACCCGTTAGAACGTCGATAGAATTTAATGATAGATCTGTTAAACCACTAACACGACGTGCATGTCTTACAACAACACTATCGAACCAACCTACGCGGCGTGGACGACCAGTTGTTGTTCCATACTCACGACCAACTTCACGAATTTGGTGACCAATTTCATCATTAAGCTCAGTAGGGAATGGACCATCACCTACGCGGCTTGTATATGCTTTACATACACCTACAACGCGCGTAACTTTCGCTGGACCAACTCCAGTTCCAACTGTTACACCACCAGCAATTGGGTTAGAAGATGTAACGAATGGATACGTACCGTGGTCAATATCAAGCATAACACCTTGTGCACCTTCAAATAATACACGGTGATTGTTATCTAATGCATCATTTAATACAACAGACGTATCACATACATATTGTGCGATTTGTTGGCCGTACTCGAAGTATTCTTCAAAGATTTCTTCTACACTGAAACCTTCTGTATCGTACATTTTTTCAAACAAACGATTTTTTTGTGCTAAATTGCGCTCAAGCTTCTCTTTAAATGCTTCACGGTCTAAAAGATCAGCCATACGAATACCAATACGAGCAGCTTTATCCATATATGCAGGACCGATACCTTTTTTCGTTGTACCGATTTTGTCATCACCTTTACTTGCTTCTTCTAACTCATCTTGTTTTAAGTGATAAGGTAAAATAACGTGCGCACGGTTACTTACGCGTAAATTATCAGTACTTACACCACGGTCGTGTAAGTATTTTAACTCTTCAAGTAATGCTTTCGGATCTACTACTAAGCCGTTTCCGATTACACAAATTTTCTCTTTATAAAAAATACCAGATGGAATTAAGTGTAATTTATATTTAACTCCGCCGAAAACAATTGTATGTCCTGCGTTATTTCCACCTTGATATCTTGCAACTACTTCCGCATGCTCAGAAAGAAAGTCAGTGATTTTCCCTTTTCCTTCGTCGCCCCATTGTGTTCCTACAACTACTACTGAAGACATTATTAAAGCACCTCCGCAATTTTCAAACGATCTATTCAAACAATATAATTGTACCAAAACCGAAAAAGAAGTCAACCAAAAAGCGAACATTTTTTTATTAAAAAACATTTTCGTTCGTAAGAATTATATTTTTACATTATGAAAGCCTTATCTTTCCTATAAAAAAAAAGAAACACATCTTATTATAAGAAATGCGTTTCTTTTTTATACTATCTTTATGCAGGCGGTGCATGTCCATCCTCGAAGCGGCGTTCTAAGTTAACGAACTTATTGAACTCTTTAACGAATGCCAGCTCTACTGAACCTACAGGACCGTTACGCTGCTTTGCAATAATAATTTCAATCGTGTTTTTATTTTCCGTTTCTCGGTCATAGTAATCTTCACGATATAAGAAGGCTACAATATCAGCATCCTGCTCGATACTCCCCGATTCACGAATATCAGACATCATCGGACGTTTATCTTGACGAGATTCTACACCACGAGATAACTGTGACAAGGCAATAACAGGCACTTGTAATTCACGCGCAATCCCTTTTAGTGTACGAGAAATTTCAGATACTTCCTGCTGACGGTTTTCTCCTGATTTCCCACTTCCTTGAATAAGCTGTAAGTAGTCAATCAAAACCATCCCAAGACCTTGTTCTTGCTTTAATCTACGACACTTTGCTCGAATCTCATTTACTTTAATCCCTGGTGTATCATCAATATAGATACCAGCATTAGAAAGGCTACCCATCGCCATCGTTAATTTCGCCCAATCATCAGAAGTTAATGAACCGGTACGAAGTCTTTGTGCATCAATATTTCCTTCTGCACAAAGCATACGCATAACAAGCTGATCAGAGCCCATCTCTAGACTGAAAATCGCTACATTTTCATCCGTTTTCGTCGCTACGTTTTGTGCGATATTTAATGAAAATGCGGTTTTCCCTACCGATGGACGTGCCGCTACGATAATTAAATCATTTCGCTGGAACCCTGCCGTCATCTTATCTAATTCAGTAAATCCAGTTGGTATCCCAGTAACTTCACCTTTTTGATTATGCAAAAGTTCGATTTTATCGTAAGCATCTACAAGAACGTCTTTAATATTTTGGAATGCTTTAGCATTCGTTTGATGAGATACTTCTAATATCTTTTTCTCAGCCTCATTTAAAAGGCCATCCACGTCATCTTCTCTCTCATACCCATCAGACACGATATGAGTCGCCGTTCGAATCAAGCGACGTAACAGTGCTTTTTCAGCGATGATTCGTGCATAATACTCTACGTTAGCGGCAGTTGGAACAACTTCTGCTAATTCCGCTAAGTAAGAAACCCCACCAACTTCTTCTAGTAATCCTTGATCAGCCATCGCTGATGTCATTATTACTAAGTCAATCGGCTCTCCTTTATCAGATAACCCAAGCATGACTTCAAAAATCTTTTGATGTTTCGTTCGATAGAATGAGTCAGGTACTAATAACTCTGATGCTGCCGTTAATGCATCTTGATCAATTAATATAGCTCCTAAAACCGCCTGCTCGGCCTCTATATTATGCGGAGGGGTACGATCAGCAAGTACATCACTCATACGCAATCCTCCTTGCTTAATTTATTTTTATTGTTCACTAACATGAACTTTTACTGTCGCTGTTACTTGCGGGTGCAATTTCACAGTAACGTTTGTATAGCCTAATGCGCGAATTGCATCATCCATTTCAAATTTACGCTTATCAAGTTTAATCTTGTGTGATTTTTGCATTGCATCTACGATTTGTTTACTTGTGATTGAACCGAATAGACGGCCACCTTCACCAGATTTAGCCTTTAATTCTACAGTTAGTTTCTCTAATGTTTCTTTTAATTGTTTTGCACTTTCAAGCTCTGCTGCTGCATCTTTTTCTTCTTTGCGTTTTTGAGCTTCTAAAGTTTTCATACTGCTATTTGTCGCTTCAGCAGCTAATCCTTGTTTTAGTAAGAAGTTATTTGCATAGCCATCTGGTACGTTTTTTATTTCTCCTTTTTTCCCTTTACCTTTTACGTCTTTTAGAAAAATTACTTTCATGATTGTGTGCCTCCCTGTAAATAGTCATCAATAACAAATCGAAGCTTCTCCTCAGCTTCATCTACTGTAACATTTTTCATTTGTGTGGCCGCATTCGTTAAATGCCCGCCACCGCCTAAGTTTTCCATAATTAGCTGCACATTCACTTCACCTAAAGACCTGCCGCTAATTCCAATGAAATTCTCGCCACGTTTCGCAATAACAAATGAAGCAATAATTCCTGTCATTGTTAATAATGTGTCCGCTGATTGCGCAATAAGCACTTGATCGTAGTAATCATCACTATCAACTTTTGCAATCGCAATTCCATTTGTATAAATGTACGCATTTTTAATAGCTTTTGCAACCCGTAAATACTGATCCATATCTTCTTTTAGAAGCTCTTGTACAAGTACAGTATCTGCACCATGTGAGCGTAAATAAGAAGCGGCATCAAACGTACGAGCACCCGTACGGAATGTAAAGCTTTTCGTATCAACGATAATACCTGCTAACAATGCCGTTGCTTCTAACATTGTCATTTTTAAATTTTTCGGTTGATATTCAAGTAATTCTGTAACAAGTTCTGCCGTGGAAGAAGCATATGGCTCCATGTAAACAAGCAATGGATCCTCAATAAAATCCTCTCCTCGGCGATGATGGTCAATAACAACTACATTTTCAATTTTGTGTAACAGCTTTTCCTCCATCACCATTGAAGGTTTATGCGTATCAACAACAACAAGTAAAGAATCGTCATTTGCAAATTCCATCGCTTGTCCTGGTGTAATAAAGTGAGACCATAACTCTTCGTTTTGTTTCACTTTATCCATCAAACGCTTAATTCCCTTGTCAGAATCATTTTCATCTAGCACAATATATCCTTTGCGCTCATTTAATTGCGCTACCTTTAAAATACCAATCGCAGCACCAATTGCGTCCATATCAGGAGCCCTGTGCCCCATTATAATGACATTACTACTTTCTAATACTAAATCCTTTAATGCATGCGAAATAACTCTAGCACGTACACGAGTACGTTTTTCAACTGGATTTGTCTTACCACCATAAAACTTAACTTTACCCGTTGCTTGTTTAATAGCTACTTGATCTCCACCACGGCCAAGCGCAAGGTCTAAACCGGACTGAGCCATCGCCCCAAGCTCTGATAAAGGTAAATCACCTGATCCAACACCTACACTTAAGGTGAGTGGTATATTCCTTTTGGATGTTTCTTCACGCACTTGATCTAAAATGCTAAATTTCCCTTTCTCCATCTGCGCTAAAATACTTTCATTTAGTACAACGAAGAATCTTTCTGAAGATGCACGTTTTAAATATGCCCCATACTTAACGGCCCATTCATTTAGTCGTGATGTTACAAGACTTGTTATATTCGTACGTAATTGATCATCTAAACCTTGTGTAACTTCATCATAATTATCTAAATAAATGACCGCCAAAACAGTACGTTGATCCTCATACATCTTTTCAATCTCTGTTTGTTCCGTTACATCAAAGAAATAAATTAACTTTTCTTCTTTCCTTACAAAAACACGAAACTTTCGATTATTTAAAGAAACTATATCATCGGAAGTTTCTCCTTTAATAAAAAGAAGTAACGTTTCTGATACATCATAAAGGTGCCATCCAGCTAATGCATGCTGTCCCAGACATGAAGATAAATAAGGATTCGCCCAATCAATCCCATAATCCTTATTGTATAACAAAATACCAATAGGCATTTGGTTAAATGCCTCATTACTCACTTTCTTTACCCTTGTAATCATATCTGTCGTATGCTTTTCGAAATTCTTTTGAAAGGTAAGTTCAAATCGTACAACAACAAAAAGGACGATACAAAAAATAAAAAAGGCGGCTATCCCCATCATTAAATGAAAATAACAAAGGATTGAAATGAGCACAAACACGAAAAATGCCAATACATAAACAGGATATAAAAACCACTGTTTCTTATAAAATTCAGGCATGTATACAACTCCTATAAAGTAAAACTAACTCACCTTCCAGTTAGTTAAACAGATTAAAATAGTATAAGGAATATTACTTCATCCTCCTATTTTAGAACGCAATGAAATCCCTAAATCAATTATACCTAAGATTGTCACAAGAGGAAACAGCATCGGAATAAACATGCAGACAATAAAACTAATAATAGGAACCCCTTTCGTAAACCCTTTGCTATGCGCTAAAAAAGCGATAAATGTCAGACCTTGCAGTACGAGTAGTAAAGCAAATATGACATATAGGTTAGAAAATACCATATGTAAATATGATGTCGGTTCTACTTTTATAAAAGTTGATAGCAAAATAAATATAACGTAATACCAAACAATACTCTTTGGTAATTGTATATCTTTAAATTTAGGCCAAGCTATAACATCGTGTTTTAACTTTCTCAAAACACTGCCCGACAATATTACTGTGATCCAAGAACAACATGCAGAAACGAGCACAAGTATACTTGGAAATAACGTTTGTAATATATCATTCATTTGTGCAAATAACTCTTTTTGCTCTTTACTAATCGGCATACCAGCAGCACTAACTATCTTTTCACTTTGCGCCATACTTTCATTAAACATATTTTGCATTTGCTTCATTAAATCTATGTTAAAAAACTTTATACTCACAACATAAATGAGCATAATACCAATTAAGTATGCAACCGTCCCGGCCATCAAAATTTCTGCCGGCTTTTTTCGTTTTTTATACATATATCCTAAAACGATACCTATCAATCCAAACATAGTTGTCTTCACTAGGTTCATCGGCTGACTAACAATAACAGTAATAAAAAGCGCCGCTGTAAAAATTACAAAGGCATTAGATAATTTATATCTTATCGTTAGCAATATAAATGGCAATGGCAACACAAACGTTACAACCGTACCTAAAATCGGAACATACATAGATATAAGCAACAATATTGCATATATCGCTAACAACGCTGCACCTTCAGTAATAAATTTCGTATTTTTCATCCTCTAACCTCTCTTTCAAAAAAAGAAAAGCATAGCAAAATGCACAGTAGAGTCCGACTCTACTGTGCATTTCATACGCTATTATTCACCAACATATGGTAAAAGTGCCATTTGACGAGCACGTTTAATTGCAACTGTAAGTTTGCGTTGGTATTTCGCGCTTGTTCCTGTTACACGACGAGGTAAAATTTTACCACGCTCAGAAACGAAACGTTTTAATAAATCAACATCTTTATAGTCAATGCGAGTGATGCCGTTAGCTGTGAAGAAACACACCTTACGACGTTTCGCACGTCCACCTTTGCGTCCTGCCATGTCTATTTCCCTCCATTCTTAGTTAAAACTAACAAATTTACTGTATTAGAACGGTAAATCGTCGTCGGAAATGTCGATCGGTTGACCTACATTTGAAAATGGATCGTCATTCTTCGTAAATCCAGAGTTTCCTTGGTTACCTTGGTTGCCCGAATTACTAGATTGACCAAATGGGTTAGAGCTTTGGTTACCGAAACCAGCTCCTGATGGTTGCTGATTAAATGAACCACGTTGCTCCCCACCGCCATTACGCGGCTCTAAAAATTGTACGCTTTCCGCAAGAACTTCTGTTACATATACACGTTTACCATCTTGTCCATCGTAATTACGAGTTTGAAGACGTCCATCTACGCCTGCTAAGCTACCTTTTTTCAAATAATTTGCTACGTTTTCTGCTTGTTTACGCCATATTACACAATTAATAAAGTCAGCTTCACGCTCACCTTGTTGATTCGCAAATGCGCGATTCACAGCTAACGTAAAAGTAGCTACTGCAACACCATTGGGCGTGTAACGTAAGTCAGGGTCCTTAGTTAAACGACCAACGAGGATAACACGATTCATCAATCGAACCACTCTCCCTTATATATCAATTATTTTTCTTCTTCTTTAACAACGATATGACGAAGGATGTCTTCGTTGATCTTAGCTAAACGGTCGAATTCGTTAATCGCTTCTGCGTTAGAGTTCACGTTTAAGATCATGTAGAAACCTTCACGTAAGTCGTTGATTTCGTAAGCTAAACGACGCTTACCCCACTCTTTCGTGTTAATGATTTCTGCACCATTGTTTGTTAAAACACCTGCAAAACGTTCAACTAAAGCTTTTTGAGCTTCTTCTTCAACGCCAGGACGAATGATGTACATAATTTCGTACTTTCTCATTACACTTTCACCTCCTTTTGGTCTAAACGGCCCATAATGGGCAAGGAGCAATTAATTTATAGTAATTACTCACGAGTTTAGATTATATCATAGTAAGTTAGATGAATCAACTCACCCATACATAAAAAACTTGGCAAACACATAATATATTTGCCAAGCTCATATCTTTATTTTTCCTAGGAAATATTAAATTAAACGTTGAAGCGGAAGTGCATAACGTCTCCGTCTTTTACGATATACTCTTTTCCTTCTAAACGTACTTTTCCAGCTTCTTTTGCAGCTGTCATAGAACCGTTTGTCATTAAATCATCATAAGAAACTGTTTCTGCACGAATAAATCCACGCTCAAAGTCTGTATGAATTACACCCGCACATTGTGGTGCTTTCATACCTTGTTTAAACGTCCATGCACGTACTTCTTGCACACCGGCTGTGAAGTAAGTAGCAAGTCCTAATAAATCATATGCAGCACGAATTAGTTGATCTAAACCAGATTCTTCAATGCCTAGTTCTTCAAGGAATACCTTTTTCTCTTCCTCGTCTAACTCAGCGATTTCTGATTCGATTTTTGCACATACAACGATTACTTGAGAATTTTCATTTACAGCAAATTCTTTTACCATCTGTACGTATTTGTTTTCAGAAGGATCGATAACATCGTCCTCGCTTACGTTTGCTACGTATAACATTTCTTTCGTTGTCAGTAAATGAAGACCTTTAACAATCTTCATCTGCTCTTCTGTAAATTCAACAGTACGAGCCGGTTTTCCCTCTTCGAAAGCTTCTTTTAAACGTACTAAAATTTCATGCTCATATACTGCTTCTTTATCCTTTTGTCTTGCTAGTTTCGCAACACGCTCGATACGTTTATCAACAGATTCTAAGTCTGCTAAGATTAGCTCTAAGTTGATTGTTTCAATGTCATCGATTGGATCTACTTTCCCTGAAACGTGCGTAATATTTTCGTCCTCAAAACAACGAACAACTTGGCAAATTGCATCTACTTGGCGAATGTGAGATAAGAACTTATTTCCTAATCCTTCACCCTTACTAGCCCCTTTTACGATACCTGCAATATCAGTAAACTCAAATACAGTCGGAACAGTTTTTTTCGGTTCTACTAATTCCGTTAATTTATTTAAACGCTCATCTGGTACTTCTACAATTCCTACGTTTGGATCAATTGTACAGAATGGATAGTTTGCAGATTCTGCTCCTGCTTGTGTAATTGCATTAAATAAAGTGGACTTTCCTACGTTAGGTAATCCAACAATCCCAGCCGTTAATCCCATATTTTTCACTCCTATGTCTCAATCTTTCATCATTATAGATAGTAACGAAAAAAATGACAAGTTTCCTCCAAACGAAAAAAAGTAACAGCTACCCACTGCAACTGTTACTTTCTCTCTATTCTTCGTGCTTCACAAGTATTTTTTTCACCTTACGATCAAACTCTCTTCGAGGAATCATTACTGAATGGTCACATCCCTCGCACTTAATGCGGATATCCATTCCCATACGAATAATCTTCCAACGATTCTCACCACATGGGTGGGCTTTCTTCATTTCCACAACATCGTACAAGTTATACTGCTTTTGCTCCATTCTCCAAACCCCTCTCCATACTAAATTGCTTTTCCACTCACCAATTCTTCACGATTATATAAAACCATACGTGGATATGGAATTTCAATACCATGTAAATCTAGACGATTTTTAATTTCTTTACGAAGTGCTCTTGCAATAACCGCATGTTGCATCGGCTCTACTTCTGCAATAACACGTAATATAACTTCTGATGCAGCTAATGTTTGCACGCCTAATAACAGAGGCGTTGTTACCATTTGCTCATATTGCGCAGGTAATTCTTCTAATAATTCTTCAATGACTTGCTCTGCTTTCGCTATGTCAGCCTCATACGAAATAGATACATCAACAAATGCAACACTATTACTAACTGAATAGTTAGTAACTTGAATGATACTTCCGTTTGGTAAAGTATGAATTTCGCCTGTCCAGCTCTTTATTTTTGTTGTACGAAGTCCAATTTCTAAAACGACTCCCTCAAACTGGCCAATTTTCACATAGTCTCCCACTGAAAATTGGTCTTCTAGCAAGATAAATAACCCTGTAATGACATCTTTCACTAAACTTTGAGCACCAAATCCGACCGCTAAACCAATTACGCCGGCACCGGCTAATAAACCAGATGCATTAATATTAAACACACCTAAAATCGCAATTAGCATAATGAACATAACAACGTATGCCACAATATTTTCAAGTAACTTTGCTACTGTAACTGTACGACGTTCTGAAATTTGAATTGGCGAACGACTTCCCATACGAAACGCATTTCGTACAATTGCACGCGCAACTCGTACAACAACTGCACCAATGATTAAAATAATACATATTTTCAATGTCGCTGTTCCAATATCAGCCCAACGATCAGCATTTAATAAATACTGTTTCGTAGCATTAAACCACTTCGTTAATAAATCCATGTACCTCTACCTCTCCAGCCAAAATTTCTTTTTAGTTATCCTTCTTATTGTATCAGAAGTCTTCTAATTGCTGAAAAATTTTTATGATTTTAATTACATTTGTTAACTTCCATGCAGGTATAAAATGGAACGAATAGATATATACTAGTACTATTATTTCCGTTTTCACTCAAGTTTTACAGAAAGTACGCACTTATAGTTTTCCATTTTACTCACCATATAACATATTTTGAAAATTTATTAAAAGGATGGATGCTTCATGAATATTGGAAGTTTTCGCTTACCCTTTTTCGAAAAAGAAACTCAAAATGTTATGCACCAAGACGTAGAAGCCTCCGAGACAATCAGTAACTTCTTACTTTCCCATATCCCTATTAAAACGAATATACCGATTATTCTCGTTTGCATCGGAACAGATCGTTCTACAGGCGATGCACTCGGTCCGTTAGTCGGTACGAAATTAGAACAAGTAGGAATTAAAAACTTCCAAGTGTTCGGCACACTAGATGAGCCGGTACATGCGCTAAATTTAGAAGAAAAAATTCAGAATATACAGAAAGAAAATCCTACTTCATTTATAATTGCGGTTGATGCCTGTTTAGGAAAGTCTCAAAGCATCGGTTCCATCACTACCGGAATGGGGCCTAGTAAACCCGGAGCTGCAATGAATAAGAAATTACCTGCAGTTGGTGACCTACATATTCATGGCATCGTAAATCTAAATGGTTTTATGGAGTTTTTCGTTCTGCAAAATACAAGATTAAGTTTAGTCATGAAAATGGCTGATGTAATTGCACAAAGTATAAAAGAAACAGATCAAAAATTATCTGTATTAAAAAAAGCAAACCATCTATAAATAATAAGATGGTTTGCTTTTTAATTTTTCTGCGCTAATAATTCTAAAATACGATTTAAATCTTCTTTATTAAAAAATTCAATTTCGATTTTACCTTTTTCTTTTTTCGTTTCTTTAATTTTCACATCTGTGCCAAATTTTTCTCTTAAGAACGTTTCGCGTTCTACAAAAAATATGTTTCTCTCTTTTTTCACTTGTTTTGTTTCACGTGAAACGCGCTGATTAATCTCCTGAACAATTTTCTCTAATTGACGAACATTTAATCCTTCTTTTTCGATTCGTTTCAATAAAGATTTTAATTGTTCTTCATCTTTTATTGTAAGTAACGTTCTCCCATGAGCCATTGAAAGTTGACCATTTGCAATCATATCTTGTACAAACGGAGGGAGGCTTAATAACCGCGTATAATTTGCAATGTAAGGTCTGCTCTTACCAAGACGTTTTGCTAATTGTTCTTGCGTTACATTTAGCTCATTCATTAACATTTGATAGGCCATTGCTTCTTCCATTGGATTTAAATCTTCACGTTGTAAGTTTTCAAGCAATGCAAACTCCATCATTTGCTGCTCATTTAATTGTCTTACAACGGCAGGTACCTTTTCGAGTCCGGCCTCTTTAGCAGCACGATATCTTCTTTCACCTGCAACAATTTCATATCCTTTAATACTCTTCCTAGCAATTAACGGTTGTAATATGCCGTGCTCTTTAATAGAAGCCGATAATTCCTGAATCGCATCTTTATTAAAGTGTTTACGTGGTTGATATGGATTCGGTCTTAATTCAGTTATCGTAATCTCCTGAATTGTTTCTTCTTCTTTCACATCTAAATCAGGAAAAAACACATTGATTCCTCTTCCTAATCCTTTAGCCACCTGCAATCACTTCCTCTGCTAAATCTATATATACTTCTGCCCCTCTTGATTTAGCGTCATACTGCATAATTGGTTTCCCATGACTTGGTGCTTCACTCAAGCGAACATTACGAGGGATAATTGAACGATATACTTTATCTCTAAAATACTTTTTCACTTCATCTATAACCTGAATCCCTAAATTTGTACGGGCATCCAACATTGTTAGCAATACACCTTGAATTGCTAGATTTTTATTTAAGTGCTTTTGCACAAGTCGAACTGTATTTAATAGCTGACTTAATCCTTCTAGTGCGTAATATTCGCATTGAACAGGAATAATAACAGAATCTGCTGCGGTTAATGCATTAATCGTTAATAACCCTAAGGACGGGGGACAGTCGATAATAATATAGTCATATTCATCACGAACTGGCTGTAATGCCCTTTGTAAACGTACTTCCCGGGAAATAGTCGGTACCAATTCAATTTCAGCACCTGCCAATTGAATTGTAGCGGGTAGAACATCTAAGTTTTCAGTTGCGGTTTTACGTATAACCCCTTGAACATCTGCATCTTCCACAAGAACGTTGTAAATACATTGATCTAATTCGGATTTTTCAATTCCCACACCAGTCGTTGCATTTCCTTGAGCGTCAATATCTACAAGAAGGACCTTTTTACCTACTTGTGCCAATCCAGCCCCTAAATTAACAGATGTTGTTGTTTTCCCAACGCCACCTTTTTGATTGGCAATAGCAATGATTTTTCCCATGATGTCACCTACTTTCAACCTTTCTATCTTATTCTAGTAACAATTACGTTTATTGTAACATGAAATAAAAGTTTTTCTTTTACGTCCTTATTAAACTTCAAAATTTATTTGTAAACTCCTTCTTCATCTCACAAGAAAATATAGTAAAAGAGACCTATCCAATAGGATCAGGTCTCTAACGCGCCATTATTATTTTTTCTTCGGAATTTTAATTGTAATTTGATAGTACTCATCAAATTCTTCTTCCTCAGAATTAACATTTAAACCACTGTCAGCAACCATTTGTAAGGACTGCCTAATTGTATTCATAGCAATTCTAGTATCTCGACTTACTGCTTTTTGCTTTGCCTTACGCTTCGGTTTTGCTTCCTCTAGTAATTTCGCAATTCGTTCCTCTGTTTGCTTTACATTCAGTTGTTTCTCCACAATTTCCTGTAAAACCTTCAGTTGTAATTCCTCGTTTTTTAAAGGAATGAGCGCGCGAGCATGGCGTTCTGTAATGCTTTTTTCTAATAATGCGCTTTTTATTTCTTCAGGCAACTTTAACAATCGCAACTTATTTGCGATTGTGGATTGTCCTTTTCCAAGTCGTTGTGCCAATGCTTCTTGTGTTAAATTATGTAACTCAATTAGCTTTTGATAGGCCACAGCTTCCTCGATTGCTGTTAGTTCCTCACGTTGCAAGTTTTCAATTAAAGCTACAGAAGCTGTTTCTGTATCATTTAAGTTCTTTATAATTGCAGGAACCTTCTCCCAACCTAACTTTGTTGCCGCACGAAAACGTCTTTCTCCAGCAATAATCTCGTACTTATCATCCTCATACTGCCTCACAACAATTGGTTGAATAAGTCCGTGTGTACGAATCGTTAATGCTAGTTCCTCAATACGCGCATCATCAAAAACTGTTCGTGGTTGATAACGGTTAGGGGTAATATTTACTATCGGAATTTCTTGTATTTCTTCATATACCTTTTTATCTATTTCTTCATGGCTTTCGTCTTGTAATTCGAATTCGCTCTCTTTATCTCCAAAGCCAAATAAACGAGAAAACGTATTTTTCATACATATTCCACCACCTTTTAGGCCTATTGACTATTCTCCATAAAATGTTTCCTATGAAACATTTACGTTTTCATTTATATAATTTAATCTTACGTCTAATAAGATTTATTTTTCAATAGGTAATTTATTGGGTGTTCCCGGTTTGCGTGGATATTTCTTTGGTGTCTTGCGCTTTTTCTCGATTAATAAAATATTACGTTCACTTTCTTCAAACGGTAATTGGAACGTAGACATTTCTTTTAAATTCCCGCCTAGCACCTCTAAAGCATACTTGCCATTTTCAATTTCTTCGTTTGCTGCAGCACCTTTCATTGCAATGAATGTTCCCCCAACTTTTACAAGTGGTAAACATAGCTCACTTAATACTGAAAGACGTGCAACTGCACGTGCCATTACAATATCGTACGATTCACGTACACCTTCTTTTTTCCCAAATGTTTCAGCACGATCATGACAAAACGCGACGTCACTTAATTCCAACTTTTGTGCTAAATGATTTAAGAAATTAATACGTTTTTGCAACGAGTCTACAATCGTCACTTTTAAATGCGGGAAACAGATTTTTAATGGAATACTTGGGAATCCAGCTCCTGCGCCAACATCACAAATTGAGAATGGTTTTGAAAAATCATAGTAAAAAGCAGCTGTAATGGAATCAAAAAAGTGCTTCAAATATACTTCTTCTTTCCCCGTAATAGCCGTTAAGTTCATTTTTTCATTCCATTCTACTAATGTTTCGAAGTAGATTTCGAACTGCTCTAACTGTCTAGAAGAGAGGGTGATACCCTTCTCTTCTAGCATAGATTGAAATTGTTCTATGTTCATCTAACAATATCTCCTTACTATTTATTGGTTCGATACTCGCGCAATTTTTCCTTGTTCAATATACACAAGTAAAATGGAAATATCCGCTGGATTTACGCCAGAAATACGTGAAGCCTGCCCCATTGAAAGTGGACGAACATCTTTCAATTTCTGTCTAGCTTCTGATGCAAGGCTAGAAATCGCATCATAATCAATATCTACAGGGATTTTTTTGTTTTCCATTTTTTTCATACGCTCTACTTGCTGTAAAGATTTTTCGATATATCCTTCGTACTTAATCTGAATTTCAACTTGTTCTGTCACTTCATCACTTAATTCTACTTCACTTGGTACTAAAAGATGAATATGCTCATATGTCATCTCTGGACGACGTAATAAGTCACTTGCACGTATTCCATCTTTCAATTCACTTCCACCAATGCTGCGAATCAATTCTTGAACTTCAGGACGTGGTTTAATAATAATGCTGCTTAAACGTTCCTTTTCCTGTTCAATTTGTAACTTTTTATTTGTAAATCGCTCATAGCGCTCTTCTTTAATTAATCCAATTTCACGACCAACTTCAGTTAAACGAAGATCAGCATTATCGTGGCGTAATAATAGACGGTATTCTGCACGAGACGTTAATAAACGATATGGTTCATTTGTACCTTTCGTAACAAGATCATCAATTAAGACACCAATATAAGCATCCTCACGCCCTAAAATAACTTCTTTCTTACCTAAAGAACGACATGCTGCATTAATCCCAGCCATAAGTCCTTGTCCTGCTGCCTCTTCGTAACCAGAAGTTCCGTTAATTTGTCCTGCTGTATATAAATTTTTAATTTTTTTCGTTTCAAGTGTTGGCCATAGTTGTGTTGGCACAATTGCATCGTATTCAATTGCATAACCTGTACGCATCATTTCAACGTTTTCTAGACCAGGGATTGTTCTAAGCATATCACGCTGCACGTCTTCTGGTAAGCTTGTGGATAAACCTTGTACATACACTTCTTGTGTATTACGTCCTTCTGGCTCTAAGAAAATTTGATGACGTGGTTTATCATTAAACCTTACTACTTTGTCTTCAATTGAAGGACAATATCTAGGTCCTGTTCCCTTAATCATACCAGAATACATAGCTGAGCGATGTAGGTTTTCATCTATTAAACGATGTGTTTCCGTACTTGTATACGTCAACCAACATGGAATTTGATCCATAATAAATTTTGTCGTTTCAAAAGAGAAAGCTCGTGGTTTATCATCACCTGGCTGAATTTCTGTTTTACTGTAATCAATCGTATTACTATTTACACGCGGAGGTGTACCTGTTTTAAATCTAACAAGATCAAATCCAAGCTCCTCTAAATGTTCTGATAACGTAATAGATGGTTGTTGATTATTCGGACCGCTCGAATATTTTAAATCTCCCATAATAATCTCACCGCGTAAAAACGTTCCAGTCGTAATTACAACTGTTTTTGCTGTATATTCAGCACCAGCTTGCGTAATTACCCCTTTACATTCGCCATCTTCAACGATTAAACGCTCTACCATTCCTTGGAACAACGTTAAGTTTGGTGTTTCTTCAATTGTTTTCTTTAATTCATGCTGGTAAGAGAACTTATCTGCTTGTGCTCGAAGTGCGCGTACAGCTGGTCCTTTACCTGTATTTAACATACGCATTTGAATATACGTTTTATCAATGTTGCGTCCCATTTCTCCGCCTAATGCATCAATTTCACGAACAACAATCCCTTTTGCTGGTCCACCAACAGAAGGGTTACATGGCATAAACGCTACCATATCTAAATTAATTGTTAACATTAATGTTTTGGAGCCCATTCGTGCTGCCGCAAGACCAGCTTCACATCCTGCATGACCTGCACCGATTACTATGACATCGTATGAACCGGCATTGTATCCCATCGTTTATTCCTCCTAATAATCTCTATCTTTCTAAAACATCGCTATATTATTTTCCTAAACAAAATTGAGAGAACAACTGGTCAATTAGGCTTTCATGAACGGTATCACCAGTAATTTCACCAAGTATTTCCCACGTCCGTGTTAAATCAATTTGTACCATATCAATTGGCACACCATTTTCTATCGCCTCAATTGCATCTCCAATTGTTCTTCCTGCTTGTGTTAATAATCCAATATGTCTCGCGTTAGAAACATACGTCACATCTGCAGAATCAATTGTTCCTTCAAAAAATAAATCAGCTATTGCCTTTTCAAGCTCATCTATTCCTTGTTCCTCAATTAACGACGTTGTAATAACACGATTTCCCGCTGCCAATGCTGTAACACGTTCCATATCGATTGCTTGTGGTAAATCTGTCTTATTTACAATGACAATGAAATCTTTTCCTTGTACGGCATGGAATAGATCTTCATCCTCATTCGTTAAAGCTTCACTATAATTAACGACAACTAACACTAAATCAGCTTGGCTCATCATTTCCTTTGAACGCTCTACACCAATTCGTTCAACAACATCTTCTGTTTCACGAATCCCGGCTGTATCTATAAGTTTAAGTGGTACACCACGCACATTAACGTACTCTTCAATAACATCACGAGTTGTTCCTGCAATATCAGTTACAATTGCCTTTTTCTCCTGAACGAGACTATTTAATAGCGATGACTTCCCAACGTTAGGTCTACCGATGATTGCAGTAGCAATACCTTCACGTAAAATCTTTCCTTGCTTCGATGTTTCTAATATTTTTGCAATTTCAGCACGAACATGTGTAGCTTTCTCAATTAAAATAGTATGTGTCATTTCTTCCACATCATCATATTCCGGGTAATCTATGTTTACCTCAACATGAGCTAACGTTTCTAATATGTCCTGACGCAGACGGCCGATTAATTTAGATAATCGCCCTTCCATTTGATTAATTGCTACGTTCATTGCACGATCTGTTTTTGCACGGATTAAGTCCATAACAGCTTCTGCTTGTGATAAATCAATACGGCCATTTAAAAAAGCACGTTTTGTAAATTCACCAGGCTCTGCTAATCGTACTCCTTGCGCTAAAATAAGCTGCAATACTTTATTTACCGAAACAAGTCCACCATGACAGTTAATTTCTACTATATTTTCACGTGTAAAAGTCCTTGGTGCACGCATAATAGACACCATCACTTCTTCAATAACCTGATTTGTATCTAAATCAACAATATGACCATAATGAATTGTGTGAGAAGAAACCTCTGTTAAGTCCTTCCCTTTAAAAATACGATTAACTTTTTCAACCGCATCATCCCCACTTACTCGAACAATGGCAATTGCACCCTCTCCAAGCGCTGTGGAAATCGCGGCAATTGTATCGAATTCCATGTCCTTTCACCTCACTTGCTTATTTATCTCTATTTCAACATGATTATTTTCTTCACTAAATTATTAGAATACCATAACGAACCTATCTACAAAAGAATAATAACTCATTTTATTATGTCCTCATGTAAAAAACACTAAACTTATTCACAGTGGATAAGTTTAGTGTTTTTCAGTTATCCACACCTGTTTTCCCCTCAAAAAAAAACCGGCACTCAATTGAGTAACCGGTCATTTGGAAGATATTACAACATGTCGATGTGGTTCTTTTCCTTCAGAAGTTGTAATGATATTTTGATGATTAGATAATGCTTGGTGAATAATCTTTCGTTCAAAAGATGGCATAGGTTCCAACACAACTCTTTTTTTCGTACTTACTACTTGTTTTGCTAATCGATAAGAAAGTGCTTCTAATGTAGCTTTTCTTTTACTACGATAATTTTCAGCATCTAGTGTGATACCAATATACTGCCTCGTATTGCGATTTGCCACAAGTTTCGTTAAATACTGTAAAGAATTCAAGGTGTTTCCTCTTTTCCCAATCAAAACACCTATGTTTTCTCCAGAAATTGTAAATTCAACTTCGCGTCCTTTTACAATTTTACTAATCTCAGCTTCCACACCCATATCGTGAATAACATTTTTTAAATATTCTTCACATTCTTGAATTGGATCTTTCTTCAATACAACTTCTACTACTGCAGGTCGGTTCCCAAATAAGCCTAAGAATCCTCTTTTACCCTCATCGATAATATTTATATCCACTCGGTCTTTTGAAACATTTAATTGCCTTAAAGCATCTTGTACTGCCAGCTCGACTGTTTGTCCTTTAGCAGTAATTATACTCACTTGCTTGATCCTCCTGCCTTACTAGCCTTAATTTCCGGCCCTTTGATCAAGTACATTTGAGCGATACCAAAGATATTACCAACAACCCAGTAAAGTGATAATGCAGCTGGGAAGTTAATTGCAAAGATTAAAATCATGATTGGCATTAGCCAAATCATCATTGCCATTTGCGGATTTTGACCAGCAGTTCCTGCCATTGCAAGTTTTTGCTGAATAAATGTCGTAATTGCCGCAACAACCGGTAAGATATAGTACGGATCTGCCTGTCCTAAGTCGAACCATAAGAATGTATGCTTACTAATTTCTGCTGTTCTCATAATCGCATGGTAAAACGCGAATAAAATAGGCATCTGAACAAAGATTGGTAAACATCCTGCTAATGGGTTTACACCATTTTTCTGGTATAACTGCATCATTTCTTGTTGTAGTTTTTGCTGTGTTGCCTGATCTTTAGAGCTATATTTCTCTTTTAACTTCACCATTTCTGGTTGTAACGCTTGCATTGCCTTCGTACTCTTCGTTTGTTTAATCATTAATGGTAATAATGCAAAACGAATAATAAGAGTCGTAACAACGATTGCTAAACCATAATTACTACCAAATAAGTTGGCAAAATACGTAATTAATTGAGAAAGCGGGTATACGAAGTATTCATTCCAAATTCCAGTGCTTTTTGGTGTAATTGGCTGATTTACTTCACTACAGCCAGCAGTAATCGCCATTAATGCAACAACCATGGCTAGTAAACCTAATTTCTTTTTCAAAGCCTACTCCTCCTTGTATCGGTATGTATATAGTGTAATTCATTTCCTTACGCTACTTTTTATTCTTTTTCATACCAGAGCGTTTAAAGACATGAATTAAGCTTTTCTTTAATTCTTCATATGTCATCTCTGCACAAGGCTTCCTTGCTATTATAACAAAATCTTTTCCAGAATCTATCTCATCTTTTAATTCTGTGATCGACTGGCGAATCATACGTTTAATTCGGTTACGCACTACTGCATTTCCTATTTTCTTGCTGACAGAAAGGCCAATACGAAAGTTTGGCTGCTCTTCTTTATCTAGTTGATAGACAACAAACTGACGATTCGCATTCGATTTTCCTTTTTGAAAAACCGTCTGGAATTCATCATTCTTTTTTATACGATGTTTTTTCTTCATATCAATTGACACTCCTGTAGTTCATCAGCGGAAATTCACTATTATTAGAAAAAAAGACCACTGAACGATCAGTGGTCTACGCAGATAATACTTTTCTTCCTTTACGACGACGAGCTGCTAGCACTTTACGTCCGTTCGCTGTGCTCATACGGCTGCGGAAACCATGTACTTTGCTGCGCTTACGTTTATTTGGTTGGTAAGTTCTTTTCATTATATGACACCTCCCTGAGGAATATCTGTTAAAGACAGTCCTATAAATTATAGTTAATCAACTAGGAAAATGTCAATGGTTCTCGAAATTTTCATCAAATATTCATTTTGAACCTATTCACATACTTTTTCACAGATCCTATATTTCCTTGTGGATAAATGTTTTTTCTTGTTTTTTATATCCACAAACTCGTTTCGTACTTTTACACAGTATATCGTATTGTGGACAAGTTTATTCCACAAGGTATTGATTTTGTGGATAACTTTCTTAATTTCATTGCTATAGCTACTTTTTTTTGATATTATAGTTGTGTTTTCACTTTGAATAAGTTTTCCACATCTTTATCTTATCCACAAATTGTGTATAACATGTGGACAGTTTTAATCACATGTGGGTAAATGCTTATCCACATTCGCTTTTTTTGTCGAAAACCCTATCTCATATACAAACGACGTTTTTAGGTTTTAAAATACGTTTCGTATAAATATACATTTTATATTTATTTAGGTTGTACATTTGTTGCGCAACCTTATTCTTTTACCATCTTAGTAAAGGAGGGACACCTTTGGAAAACATCTCTGATTTATGGAACAGTGCCTTAAAAGAACTAGAAAAAAAGGTCAGTAAACCCAGTTATGAAACATGGTTAAAATCAACAACCGCACATAATTTAAAGAAAGACGTATTAACAATTACGGCTCCAAATGAATTCGCTCGTGATTGGTTAGAATCTCATTATTCAGAGCTAATTTCGGAAACACTTTATGATTTAACAGGGGCAAAATTAGCTATTCGCTTTATTATTCCCCAAAGTCAAGCGGAAGAGGAGATCGATCTTCCTCCTGCTAAACCAAATTCAGCACAAGATGATTCTAATCATTTACCACAGAGTATGCTAAACCCAAAATATACGTTTGATACATTTGTTATTGGCTCTGGTAACCGTTTTGCTCACGCTGCTTCATTGGCCGTAGCCGAAGCACCAGCTAAAGCATATAATCCCCTCTTTATTTACGGGGGAGTTGGACTTGGAAAGACCCATTTAATGCACGCA
Source organism: Bacillus sp. CCNWLW194 (assembly GCF_037120585.1). Lineage (NCBI taxonomy): Bacteria > Bacillati > Bacillota > Bacilli > Caryophanales > Bacillaceae > Bacillus > Bacillus sp. CCNWLW194. The sequence continues at coordinate 267,948 of NZ_JBBBBL010000010.1, forward strand.
ATTGGTCATTATGTAATTGAACATAACCCAAACGCAAAGGTTGTATATTTATCATCAGAAAAATTTACAAATGAATTCATTAATTCTATTCGTGATAATAAAGCGGTCGATTTCCGTAATAAATACCGCAATGTAGATGTTTTATTAATAGATGATATTCAATTTTTAGCAGGAAAAGAACAAACTCAAGAAGAGTTTTTCCATACATTCAATGCATTACACGAAGAAAGTAAACAAATTGTAATTTCAAGTGATCGGCCACCAAAAGAAATTCCAACTTTAGAAGATCGTCTTCGTTCTCGCTTTGAATGGGGACTTATTACGGATATTACGCCACCAGATTTAGAAACACGAATTGCAATTTTACGTAAAAAAGCAAAGGCTGAAGGACTTGATATACCAAATGAGGTCATGCTTTATATTGCAAATCAAATTGATTCAAATATTCGTGAACTAGAAGGCGCACTCATCCGAGTTGTAGCTTATTCATCTTTAATTAACAAAGATATTAATGCTGATTTAGCAGCTGAAGCACTTAAAGATATTATTCCAAATTCTAAACCAAAAATTATCTCCATTTATGATATCCAAAAGGCTGTCGGGGATGTTTATCAAGTAAAATTAGAAGATTTCAAGGCGAAAAAGCGAACAAAATCAGTTGCCTTTCCTCGCCAAATTGCAATGTATTTATCACGCGAACTTACAGACTCCTCCTTACCTAAAATAGGTGAAGAATTCGGTGGACGTGATCATACAACCGTTATCCATGCCCATGAAAAAATTTCTAAGCTACTTAAAACGGATACGCAATTACAAAAGCAAGTTGAAGAAATTAACGATATTTTAAAGTAGTAGCTGAATAGTGTGAATAACTTCCCTTGTTTTACGCACAGTCTATCCACATGTAGATAGACTGTTTTTACATCTTTCAAAGGAGTTATCCACATATCCACAAGCCCTACTACTATTACTACTATTTTTTATCTTTATTAATTAAATAAAATCATATACTTACCGGAGGTTTTTCTTTATGCGTTTTACAATACAAAAAGACTATCTTGTAAGAAGTGTACAAGATGTAATGAAGGCTGTTTCTTCTCGTACAACAATTCCGATCCTTACAGGAATTAAAGTTGTCGCTACGGAAGAAGGAGTTACATTAACAGGAAGTGATGCTGATATTTCGATTGAATCTTTTATCCCAGTTGAAGAAGATGGAAAAGAAATCGTAGAAGTAAGACAATCAGGAAGTATTGTTTTACAGGCAAAATATTTTAGTGAAATTGTAAAAAAATTACCTAAAGAAACTGTAGAAATTTCTGTGGAAAATCATTTGATGACAAAAATAACTTCTGGAAAATCAGAGTTTAATTTAAATGGTTTAGATTCTGCAGAATATCCATTGTTACCACAAATTGAAGAACATCATGTTTTTAAAATTCCAACGGATTTACTTAAACATATGATCAGACAAACTGTATTCGCAGTTTCCACTTCTGAAACAAGACCGATCTTGACAGGTGTAAACTGGAAGGTATATAACAGCGAACTAACTTGCATTGCTACAGATAGTCACAGGTTGGCCCTGAGAAAAGCAAAAATCGAAGGCATTGGAGATGAATTCCAAGCGAGTGTTGTTATTCCAGGGAAAAGTTTAAATGAATTAAGCAAAATTCTAGATGAATCTGAAGAAATGGTAGATATCGTTATTACGGAGTATCAAGTATTATTCCGTACAAAACATTTATTATTCTTCTCAAGATTGTTAGAAGGAAACTACCCTGATACAACTCGTTTAATTCCAGCAGAGAGTAAAACGGATATTTTTGTAAATACAAAAGAATTTTTACAAGCAATTGATCGTGCATCTCTATTAGCAAGAGATGGTCGTAATAATGTTGTGAAATTATCAACCTTAGAACAGGAAATGCTAGAAATTTCTTCCAATTCACCAGAAATCGGAAAAGTAGTAGAAGAAGTTCAATGTGAAAAAGTAGATGGGGAAGAGTTAAAAATATCTTTTAGTGCAAAATATATGATGGATGCACTAAAGGCATTAGATAGTACTGAAATTAAGATTAGCTTTACTGGAGCAATGAGACCATTCTTAATTCGTACAGTAAATGATGAATCCATTATTCAATTAATTTTACCGGTTCGTACTTACTAAGTAAGAAATAAGGGTTGCTAGTTTTCAGATGCTAGTAGCCCTTATTTGATTTTTGGGTATTACTTTCCTAATGCTAGTTTATTTAGTACAATGAAAGAATGAACACTTTCAGAAAGTGAGCGATTTTATGAAACGTATTAAAATTTCAACAGAGTATATTACACTAGGACAATTTTTAAAGTTAGCCGATGTAATTGATACAGGTGGCGCTGTAAAATGGTTTTTACAAGAATATGAAGTGTACGTGAATCAAGAACTTGAAAATAGAAGAGGTCGCAAACTGTATGCGAACGATATTATTGAAATTCCAGGAAGCGGAACTTTCCAAGTTCAGGCATAAAGGGGGAGCCCTTTGTTTATTAAAGAAATACAATTAAAAAACTATCGCAATTATGAAAAATTAGAGCTTTCCTTTGAGGATAAGGTCAATGTAATTATTGGCGAAAATGCACAAGGGAAAACAAATTTGATGGAAGCTATTTACGTATTAGCGATGGCGAAATCTCATAGAACCTCTAATGATCGTGAGCTCATTCGCTGGGATGAAGATTATGGTCAAATCAAAGGTAGCTTGCAAAAAAGAAACAGTTCTTTGTCTTTAGAGTTAAATATTTCTAAAAAAGGCAAAAAGGCAAAGTTAAATCAACTTGAACAACAAAAACTAAGCCAATACATCGGTGAAATGAATGTTGTCATGTTTGCCCCAGAAGATTTAAATCTTGTAAAAGGAAGCCCTCAAGTAAGAAGACGCTTTTTAGATATGGAACTTGGACAAATAGCACCCGTTTATTTGTATGAACTAAGTCAATATCAAAAGGTGCTCACGCAACGAAATCACTTGCTTAAAAAAATGCAAGGGAATAGCAAAAATGAGGAAACGATGTTGGATGTATTTACACTTCAACTCATTGAACATGGTACAAAAATATTGCGAAAACGTTTTGAGTTTTTGCACTTACTACAAGAATGGGCTGCACCAATCCATCGTGGGATTAGTAGAGGATTAGAGGAGTTAGAAATCATCTATAAACCAAGCGTAGATGTATCAGAATCAATGGATTTGTCGAAAATAAAAGAAGTATACTATGAAAGTTTTCAATCCGTGAAACAACGTGAAATTTTCCGTGGTACGACTTTAATAGGTCCTCATCGTGATGATTTACAATTCTTCGTTAATGGTAAAAATGTTCAAGTCTTTGGTTCGCAAGGACAACAACGAACGACCGCACTGTCCCTAAAATTAGCTGAAATTGAATTGATTTACTCAGAAGTTAAGGAATATCCAATTCTTTTATTAGATGATGTTTTATCAGAGCTAGATAATTATCGTCAATCACATCTGTTAAATACAATTCAAGGTAAGGTGCAAACATTTGTGACAACGACGAGTGTCGACGGAATTGAACACGAAACATTGAAAGAAGCAAAAACAATTCATGTAACGAACGGCACGGTAGATTGTGAAATAGATAGGGCATAACCCCCGTTTAAATGGAAAAGTAGGTGATCTTTGTGTCAATGGACCAAAAACAAATGCAAGAGAACGCATATGATGAAAGCCAAATACAGGTGCTTGAGGGACTAGAGGCAGTTCGGAAACGTCCAGGTATGTATATTGGATCTACGAGTGGAAAAGGACTTCACCACCTTGTGTGGGAAATTGTCGATAATAGTATCGATGAAGCATTAGCAGGATATTGCGATGAAATTAATGTTAGCATCGAAGAAGATAATAGTATTCTTGTAACCGATAATGGACGTGGTATTCCAGTTGGTATACAAGAAAAAATGGGACGTCCTGCAGTAGAGGTTATTATGACTGTCCTTCACGCTGGTGGTAAATTTGGCGGTGGCGGTTATAAAGTTTCTGGCGGTTTGCATGGTGTTGGAGCATCTGTTGTAAATGCATTATCAACAGAACTAGAGGTATTTGTACATCGTGATGGTAAAATCCATTACCAAAAATACGAAAGAGGTATTCCGGTTGCTGATTTAAAAGTTATCGGTGATACAAATCAAACAGGAACAATAACTCGCTTTAAGCCAGATCCAGAAATCTTTAAAGAGACGACAGAATATGAATTTGATACGTTAGCAACTCGTATGCGTGAGTTGGCGTTTTTAAATCGTAATATTAAATTAACAATTGAAGATAAGCGTGAACATAAGCAAAAGAAAGAGTTCCATTATGAAGGTGGAATTAAATCTTATGTGGAGCATTTAAATCGTTCAAAACAACCAATCCATGAAGAGCCTGTATATGTGGAAGGTTCAAAAGATGGAATCCAGGTTGAAGTTTCGTTGCAATATAACGAAGGATATACAAATCATATTTACTCATTTACAAATAATATTCATACGTATGAAGGTGGTACACATGAGGTAGGATTCAAAACTGCCCTAACGCGTGTAATCAACGATTATGGTCGAAAAAATAATATTTTAAAGGATGCGGATAGTAATTTAACTGGTGAAGATGTTCGTGAAGGTTTAACAGCGATCGTATCAATTAAACATCCAAATCCACAATTTGAAGGACAAACGAAGACGAAACTTGGAAATAGTGAAGCGAGAACGATTACAGAATCTGTATTCTCGGAGGCCTTTGAAAAGTTCTTACTAGAAAATCCAAATGTTGCGCGTAAAATTGTAGATAAAGGTACGATGGCAGCGCGCGCGCGTGTAGCTGCTAAAAAAGCTCGTGAATTAACACGTAGAAAGAGTGCATTAGAAGTTTCAAGTTTACCAGGTAAATTAGCGGATTGTTCTTCGAAAGATCCAGCAATCAGTGAAATTTACATCGTAGAGGGTGACTCTGCCGGCGGATCTGCGAAACAAGGACGTGACCGTCATTTCCAAGCGATTTTACCACTTAAAGGTAAAATTATTAACGTTGAAAAGGCGCGATTAGATAAAATTTTATCTAATGATGAAGTGCGTACAATTATTACAGCAATTGGTACAAATATTGGTGGGGATTTCGATATTGAGAAGGCTCGTTATCATAAAATTATTATTATGACGGATGCCGACGTGGATGGTGCACATATACGTACCCTATTATTAACGTTCTTCTATCGTTATATGCGTCAAATAATTGAGTGTGGTTATATCTATATTGCACAACCACCATTGTTTAAAGTACAACAAGGTAAAAAAATTCAATATGCTTACAACGATAAGGAACTTGAAAAAATACTAGCTGAATTACCAGCCCAACCTAAACCTGGAATTCAGCGTTATAAAGGTCTAGGAGAAATGAATCCAACCCAGCTGTGGGAGACAACAATGGACCCAGAAGTACGTTCGTTACTTCAAGTTTCTCTTCAAGATGCAATTGAAGCAGATGAAACATTTGAGATTTTAATGGGGGATAAAGTAGAGCCACGCCGTAACTTTATCCAAGAAAATGCAAAATACGTGAAAAACCTTGATATTTAAATGAGTAATGACAGGAATTTAAGTATTCCTGTCTTCTACATATAAATCAATGTATGTGTAACGGAAATGTAAGAGGAGGTGCTCGTTGATGTCAGACAATCAACAACAAGCACGAATTCGAGAAATTAATATTAGTCATGAAATGCGTACCTCATTTTTAGATTACGCGATGAGTGTTATCGTATCTCGTGCATTACCAGATGTTCGTGATGGGTTAAAACCGGTTCATCGTAGGGTTTTATATGCGATGAATGATTTAGGAATTACAGCTGATAAAGCATATAAGAAGTCGGCGCGTATTGTCGGCGAAGTAATCGGTAAGTATCACCCCCACGGAGATTCAGCTGTTTATGAAACGATGGTACGTATGGCGCAAGATTTTAGTCAACGTTATATGCTTGTTGATGGTCATGGTAACTTTGGTTCTGTTGATGGAGATTCAGCGGCAGCAATGCGTTATACAGAAGCAAGAATGTCTAAGATTTCTATGGAATTAATACGTGATATTTCAAAAAATACAATTGATTATCAAGATAACTATGATGGTTCTGAAAGAGAGCCAATTGTATTACCAGCTCGTTTCCCTAACCTACTAGTAAATGGTACGACGGGTATTGCAGTTGGTATGGCAACAAACATTCCGCCGCATCAACTTGGCGAAGTAATTGATGGTGTATTGGCATTAAGCCATAACCCTGACATTACGATTGCGGAATTAATGGAGTATATTCCTGGGCCAGACTTCCCAACGTCAGGTTTAATCTTAGGGCGAAGTGGTATTCGTAGAGCTTATGAAACAGGACGAGGTTCTATTATGCTTCGTGCCAAAGTTGAAATTGAAGAGAAATCAAATGGTAAACAATCTATTATCGTAACGGAACTACCTTATCAAGTTAATAAGGCACGATTAATTGAAAAAATTGCAGAATTAGTTCGCGATAAGAAAATTGAAGGTATTACAGATTTACGTGATGAATCAGATCGAAATGGTATGCGTATTGTTATGGAAGTACGTCGTGATGCAAATGCCAATGTACTATTAAATAATCTATATAAACACACGGCACTTCAAACAAGCTTCGGTATTAATATGTTGTCTCTTGTAAATGGAGAGCCGCAAGTCCTAAATTTAAAACAAAATCTATATTACTATTTAGAGCATCAAAAGGTAGTAATTCGTAGACGTACTGCTTACGAATTAGAGAAAGCAGAAGCACGTGCCCACATTCTAGAGGGATTACGCATTGCGTTAGATCACCTTGATGAAGTTATTACTTTAATCCGTAGTTCAAAAACAGCTGATATCGCAAAGCAAGGTTTAATGGAACGTTTCGGTTTAAGTGAGAAACAAGCACAAGCGATTTTAGATATGCGCTTGCAACGTTTAACAGGATTAGAACGTGAGAAAATCGAGCAAGAATATCAAGATTTAATGAAGTTAATTGCTGAATTAAAGGCGATATTAGCAGATGAAGAGAAAGTTCTTGAGATTATTCGAGAAGAATTAACAGAAGTAAAAGAGCGCTTCAATGATAAGAGACGAACAGAAATTACAATCGGCGGTATGGAATTTATTGAAGATGAAGATCTAATTCCAGAGCAAAATATTGCAATTACGTTAACTCATAATGGTTATATTAAGAGGTTACCAGCTTCTACGTACAAAACACAGAACCGTGGTGGACGTGGTGTACAAGGAATGGGAACGAACGATGATGACTTCGTAGAACATTTATTGACTACTTCTACACATGATCATATTTTATTCTTCACAAACAAGGGTAAAGTATACCGTACAAAAGGATATGAAATTCCAGAGTATAGTCGTACAGCGAAAGGGCTACCGATTATTAACCTATTAGGGGTAGATAAAGGTGAGTGGATCAACGCCATTATTCCAATTCGTGAGTTTGGTGACGATCAGTTCCTATTCTTTACAACGAAACAAGGTATCTCTAAGAGAACGCCACTCTCATCATTTGCAAATATACGTACGAACGGTTTAATTGCAATTTCGCTTCGTGAAGAAGATGAAGTGATTTCTGTACGTTTAACATCTGGTGATAAAGATATTATCGTAGGGACAAGTAACGGTATGTTAATCCGCTTCAACGAACAAGATGTACGTTCTATGGGCCGTAATGCAGCTGGTGTAAAAGCTATTACACTAGGCGAAGAGGACCAAGTCGTAGGTATGGAAATTGTTGAAGAAGATACGAATGTTTTAATCGTAACGAAGAATGGGTATGGTAAACGTACGCCGGTTGAAGAGTATAGACTACAGAGTCGTGGTGGTAAAGGTCTGAAGACTTGTAACATTACAGATAAGAACGGTAAATTAGTAGCGGTTAAGTCTGTAACAGGTGAAGAAGACATTATGTTAATTACAGCAGCGGGTGTTATTATTCGTATGCCAGTTGATCAAATCTCTCAAATGGGACGTAATACACAAGGTGTTCGTCTAATTCGATTAGAAGATGAGCAAGAGGTAGCGACGGTAGCAAAAGCACAAAAAGATGACGAAGAAGAAACAAGCGAAGAGGTTTCTTCAGAAGAATAAGAGAGGGAGATTTCTCCCCTCTTTATTTTTTTATAATAATACTTGCATAGATAAGAGAAAGCTTATATAATAGGCAGAGTCAGCAAATGAGAGATACAAGTTATCGAAAAAAACTTGTTGACGAAAATAATATACTATGATATATTATAAAAGTCGCTGAAACGCGATGTTGAACTTTGAAAACTAAACGAAACAAACAACGTGAAACGTCAATTTTTATTTTTAGATGCTAGACAAACTAACTTTATTGGAGAGTTTGATCC